>NZ_BMOM01000018.1 GCF_014647075.1 Deinococcus aerophilus
CCCGGTGGCATTTTCGGTTGTCACAAACAGAAAGTGTCCCCTACCGGGGACGCTTTCTCATACTTTGTGTCAGGCCGTCAGGCAATGACCCACTGGTCGGCGTGAAGTGAAAGGCAAAGCGGGGATGCGCCACCAGCCAGTCCTGCACGGTCTTGGTCTTGTGGGTGATGTAGTTATCGAGAATGACGTGGACCGCGAGTTCCTCAGGAACTCGCTGATCAATTTCCTGGAGAAAATCTTTGAACTCCAGCGCCCGGTGGCGGGGGTAGCACTTGCCAATAACCGAGCCGACCTTGGCGTCCAGAGCCGCCATCAGGGTGGTGGTGCCATGCCGGACATAGGTGTGGCCGGTGCGTTCTTCCTGTCCCGGCCGCAGGGGGAACGTGGCCGAGCCACGTTCCAGCGCCTGGATCTGTGGCTTCTCCTCCACGCACAACACCAGAGCACGGTCAGGTGGTGCGAGATAGAGGCCGACGATATCTCGCACCTTTTCGATCAGCAGTGGATCCTTGGACAACTGGAAGGACGAAGTCAGATGGGGCCGTAAGCCAAAGGCCTGCCAGATCCGGTACACCGCACTCTGCGTCATTCCACTCGCCCTGGCCATGCTCCGGGTCGTCCAGTGGGTCGCGTCCTTGGGCAAGGTGTCCAGGGTGAGGCGCACGACCTGTTCCACGTCTTGATCCAGGATGGACCGCGGCGCGCCACTTTTGGGCGCGTCGCCCAGTCCCTGGACTCCGTGCTGGTTGAAGCGTCGTCGCCAGACACTGACCGTGTCGTCACACAGTCCTACCTTCGCCCCGATCTCGGTCAGGGTGAGTTCCGGGTGATCTGCACTGAGCAGGATGATCCGGGCGCGGGTGGCCAGACCCCTCGGGGTCTGGCGGCGTCGGACCAGCGCTTCGAGCAAACTCCGTTCTTCAGATGTCGGTTGGGGAACAGGTGACCTGAGGCCACGGCGCATGGCGCACCTCCACCTCAAGCGTACGCCTCCCACTCCCAACATTCCTCTGAATCAGACCACTAGAGCGCAGGTCGGACCGAGCCGCCAGTTTTGGCGTTCTCTCCGCCCGCCTGTCCCAGCCCAGCGCAGTGTTCAATCGACTATCCCGGCGTGGTAGACGCCCTGCGCCAGAATGGTGCAGCCTGGGAGTTCCGGGCGTTCTCGTGGATCAGCGCGGGAGTATGCGGCCCCGGCACGCTGTCTTTCTCAGCACGCGGGGACGCGGCAGAAGGGGCGGGGGCGGAATTGCAGGTCAATCTGGATGGGCAAGAGTTGTTAAACCAGCACTTCACCATGACGCAGACCATGACGATGAACGTGCCAGCAGCGGGCAAATTGGTGCTGGCCTTCACCAACGATTTGATCGTGCGGGATACTGAGGGCGTATTCACAGGGAATCGTAATCTTTTCGTGAGTGATCTGATTTTCACCGCCCGCCCCTTAAGGGATGGGCTATAAAGCAGTCATGACCTTATCAGCAACACGCGAACGCCCGTTCGGATTTATGGAGAGTGCGCTCGCGCTGTTGCTCGTAACTTACCTCATTAAGGGCCTCCCCGCACTGGCCTTTTTGCCCGATCTGACCGTGATCGCGGCGGGCGTGACCGCGTTGGCCGTGGCGTACACCATCTGGCGACAGCTTGCCGTGCCGCGATCCTGGGGGCCGCTGCTGACTTTTTTTGCCCTGTGGCTCCCCGGCCTGCTCATTCACACCTGGGGACCGCTGACCGCTCAGAAATCGCTCTTTTTCTACACCTTGACCCTCCTCTCGGCTCTTGCCCCTACCGTGCTGATCCAGTCGCACGCCTCGCTGAGCCGCCTGCTAAACGCAATGGCTCTGCTCGGTGCTGTGGTAACCGTAGTCGCTGGAATTGAATTTGTGACGAGTCGAGGTGCCCTCTACCGCCTAGACGTGGAGGGCACGAACACCATCGCCGTGGGCCGGGGCGTCGGGATGGCCCTGCTGTGGGTGCTGGTGATGGCGGTTTACCGCCGCTGGCGTGCGCTGCCCACCGCCCTGCTGGTGTTGCCGCTGGCGGGCCTGCTGCTGTCCAGTGGTTCTCGCGGCCCGCTGATCGGCGCGCTGCTGGGGGCGATTGTGCTCCTGGCCCCCAGGGTGATGCGCCGGGGGAATGGGCGTCTGGCGGTGGCGTTCGCGCTCGTGGCGGGCGGCGTGGCCCTGGCCGTGCCGTATTTGCCCAGCGCCAGCGTGGAGCGCGTTGCTCAATTTTTCACCGCTGGCGCGAGCGGGGAGCTTGATTCCAGCGCCTCGGCACGCGGAGAACTGTGGGCCGCAGCTTGGGATGCGGGGCTCGTTAACCCCCTCGGCGTGGGCGTGGGCCGCTACTCGGAGGTCACCAACGTCATCGTCCCTCCCTCCTCCACACCCCTCACCTATCCTCACAACCTGTGGCTGGAGGTGTGGGCGGAGGCGGGATGGCTGCCTGGACTGCTGCTGCTGGCCCTGACGCTCTGGGCGGTGCGGAATACCTGGGTGGCGCGGCGGGATGGCACGGAAACCTCAGCGCTGCTGCTGCTGATGTTGTTGTTTTGGGCCATGTGCCATGCAGTTAGCAGCGATGTCAACGGGGCGAAACCACTGTTCGCGCTTATTGCAATCAGCATCAGCAGTTGGATGGTGAGTCGGCGGCATCAGGCGGCGATAGATGCAAAGGATGGCGAACCGATGTACGCCTGATGCCATGTCTCACGAGGAGTTCTGAACCTACACGTACCACTTCTGCCCAAGGTTGTTGATGGGTGCCGCCGTGGCGTTCACGAGAACAATCTGGATCGTGTTTGCGGCGCTGACATAGGCGTAGTGTGACTCGCCAGCAGGCAGCACGGATTCAGGAGTGGCGATCACTGTCGCCCCCACTTTTGCCCCGGTCACAGTGGCCCAGTGGCGGGTGAGGATGCCGCGGCCACTGTGGGGTTGTTGCCGATCAGGTTAATGATGGCAAGAATCGGGGAGAGGACGATGGTGTTCCAGGAGTTGAGGCGGTCAATCTGGGCCTTGAGGATATTGTTGGTGGCGAGGATGTAGCTGGTCAGACCGCCTAGGGCGATGTTGCCGAAGGCCGTCACACGCTGGCAGGCGTTCGTGGTGGCGTCTAAACCGTGCATGTCTGCGCCCGTCGCCTCGGACGGCCCCTCGAACACGCAGGCAGTGAAGTTGACGTGCTGGAAGCCGCGCAGGTTGTTCATGGTCCGCGCCGCCGTGGTGCTGAAGGTCACACCGATCATGCGCAGCGAGACCGCCAGGACGGTGCTGTCGGTTGGGATCGCGTAGATGCACGGCCCCGAGACGTTGCTGCCCCCTTCCCGCGGCAACTGGCTGGCCCAGGTCAGACCATTGCCGGCCGGCAGTAGATGTCGACCATTAGAAGATTGACCTGCAAGTGTCGCAGGTCCCGCTCGGCCTGGGCCAGCGTCCCCACCGAGCTGACCACCTGAAATCCGGGTGTGTCCTCGACCAGCGTCCGGTAGATGGTCCGCACCAGCTCATCGTTTTCGATGATTACGACGCGGCTCAAGGAGACTGTCACGCTTCACCCCGCGCTATTGGGAGGACGGAAATGGGGGAAGCTTCCACCTGCGGGGCAGAAGGCTAAGGGTTCGAATCCCTTCGGACACACCAAGAAAACCCCCTCCTAGAGGGGGTTTTTTCATTGCGGCATGTAGGGTTGGCGGGCAGCCGAGGGCCCTGGCTCTGGGTGGGTATGACGGGATAGTGAGAGGGCAAGACGAGAAGGATGCAAAGCGGCCCGCAGGATTCGTGGGCAGAAATGGTGCGCCCCGACGGGCATCGGCTGAGTGACGCGCTGACGCCGAAAAAATTGCAGCGTCTGTGTGCTGGAATTGGCCACGGCGCAGTCGGTGCCTGATGCCAGTCGGCACTCGGTCCCGGCCTCCACGAATCTATGGTTGGATCCAGCGCTGAGGCACAAGGTGAAATCCCTGATGGCTTGACAGATCAATGGGTTGCCTGATCCTCATCTGTGGGCAGAGAGGTCAGAACAGCCTGAATCCGCCTCGCTGCCTCGCTGGCGGAACCGATCCTCACGGATCCCTGGGCCGACTTCGGGCTTCCACTCCATGCCATCTGCGATTCTCGCTCACTCCGGCTCCGCTCCCAGACGCTTCCAGAAGCGGGCTGGGCCATAAATGCCGCAAGCGCCGCCGCACCAACTTCATCCCCGGCCACTTTCAAAGCGAGGACCCCGTACGGCAGCAACCACGTGAAGACCACAAGATTACGCGTCTCCCAGGCTTCCGACAGGCTGGTCAATACTGCCACTGCTCCGTCTCTTCGCAGACCGTCCAGCAAGGACAGTCGGCCATGCACGCCGCGTGACAGCGTCCTCGCGAACAACTCCCCACTGATCACGCTGCTCGCGAGCGTCTGTTCCACACGCGCCTTCAGCACTTCGAGATTGGGCTGTTCACGCTGCTGAAGCGCCAGTTCCAACTCCACCAGACCCAGCACAGACGACACGATCGGCTCCTGTCCCTGCACCCCCAAAGCCTCAATCATGCCCAGCGCCTCGAGCAGAACGGTCCGTGACGCCAGCAGGTCATTCTGCAGCATCCATTCCACGCTAATGCTGGACAGCAGCCAGATCACGTCCATTCCAGGTGGTACGTGCCCACCCGTGTACAACGCGTACGCCTCGCCATTACACCGCCTGGCCTCGTCAAAGGCCTCAAGCAGCGCCGAGGCCAGGCCCAGGTTGTTCAGCGTCCGCATCAGGCGTGTCGGGTCACCTAACTCACGAGCGATGGTCTCCGCCTGGCGCAACACCTCCCGGCCCTCGGTCAGCATCAGCGCACGGACACACGCCTGTCCGTATCCATCCAGGGCACGCAGACGTAACAGCGGGTCCTCCTGGTCAGCCACCACGCTGAGCACTTCCTGGCCCAGTGCCAGTGCCCGGGGCACGTCGTTGGTGAACAGGGTAAGCCACGCGTATCCGATCATGAACGACGCACGCGCCTGCCGTGCCGGCGGCTCCTGCAGTTTGGGCAGCAGGGTTTCACAGAAGGCCAGACCGTCCTGGAAACGGCCCATCAGCGGGTAGGACCACAGCACCGGTTCGGCCATCAGTGCGAGGTCCGCATACGCGCCCTGGGAGATCAGCCACTGCAGGGCCGCACGGATGTTCGCTTCCTCTTCACGCAGCAGCGTGACCAGCGCCGGAGACGCCGCGCCGCCCGCCTCATGGTTGAGGAGAGTGAGCCGCTCCCGGAAGTGGGTGGCGTGCCGGACAGCCCATTCTCGTGCATCATCCGGAGCCAGCTTGCTGATCGCAAACGCCCGCACCAGCGGGTGAAACGAGGACCGGCCCCCGGGCAGGAGTGTGATCAGGGCTTTGGCCGTGAGCTCTTCGAGGGTATTCAGGGTGGCGCCCGCCACGACCCGGGCGGCTTCCCACCTGAACCCGCCCCGAAAGACAGTCAGGCGAGCGAGCACCTGTTGCTGCTCGGGGTTCAGGCGCTGCCAGGAGGCTTCCAGCGCACGGGCGAGGCTACGGTGCCGGCCCGGGAGGTCCACCATGGGAAAATCCAGGTGAAGGGCGTCGCGCTCAAGCTCGTCGGCCAGGGCTTCCAGGGGCAGCACGCCGGTCCACGCGGCCGAGAGTTCCACGCCGAGGGGAGACCCTCCCACGGCCAGACAGATGCGGCGGATCAGCGGACGGGTGTCCGCAGTCAGGACCAGAGGGCTCACCTGACTGGCGCGGCTGCGAAAGAGCCTCACCACATCCGCGCGGTCAAAGTCTTCATGGAGTGCCGTGGGAGCGGGCACGTCCATGCCGCCGACCATGATGACGTGTTCGTCCCGCACACGCAGGCGCTCACGGGAAGTCACCAGAAAGGTGACGCCTGCACAGGACCTGGCAAGCTGCATCAGCAGGGGCGTGAAGGCAAGCAGGTCGTCATAGTTGTCCAGAATGACCAGCGTACGCCCCTCGCGCAGGAACTGACTCAAGGTTTGAAGGGCGTCGCGTTCGTTTGCCAGCGGTACTCCGAACGCTGCGGCGAGGCAGGCGGGCACCTCGGAGGCATGCGCGCAGTGCTCGAGGGCCACGAACAGCACCTTGTGGAATTCTCCACCGCCTGGCTCGGTCTGAAGGTCCTGAATCACCTGAAGGGCCAGACGGGTCTTGCCGATTCCACCCGGCCCGTGCAGGGTGATCAGGTGGCATCCGGGAGAGCGCAGCAGATGAAGGAGCCGCACGCGCTCGGCGCGTCTTCCGACAAAGCTGGTGGGAGCGGGAGGAGCGGGCGAGGAGGCGGTCACCGGCAGCGGTTGTTGCTGGAGGATCAGGTTGGGAAACTCTCCGTATTCGGCACGGTAGCGGTGGGTAAATGCCTCGTGGAACAGGCGGGCGGCGGCGGTATGACCGGCATGTTCGTGGGCCAGCAGGAGGAGGCGTGCCCCTTCGGCCGAGAATGGATCGAGTTCCAGAAGACGTTCGGTCAGGTGAGCCGCGTCGGCCGGGCGACCGTTGCGCAGGGCTGCGCCAGCCAGAGCGAGTGCCCGGTCCAGATAAGAATGCGTGAGGTGCATCTCCCAGCGGGATTGCCAGTCGTCCCAGGACGGACTGTCACGAATGGTTACCCCCGACAGAAAGGGGCCCCGCCACAGCGAGAGGAAAGTGTCCGGATCCTCGGTCCCCAGCTGATGGGCATCAAGACTCATGGCACCGAGATCAGGGTGCAGGATGGTCCGGCCGGCGTAGAGGAGGGGAGGATCGCCGAGCAACTGCGTGAGGGTGCTGAGGACGGCGCGCAGGCTCTGTCGGGCGTGATGACGGTCGCGTTCCCACAGGATCGAGGCCAGTGTTTCACGCGGGGTGGGGCCATCAAGGGCAAGAATGGCGAGCAGGGCAATGGCCTTGTGCGAACGCAGATTCACGTCGGCGCCGTAGCGAAGCAGGCGGGGGGGGCCGAGAACAGCAAAGGACCAGGCTACCGTCATATGTCCACCTGAAAGCACGGGCGTGGGGTGGGATGGTCCTGAATGAGGGGGGCTGGTTGGCAGACCACCACACGATGTCCGCGCTGTTTGAATTCTATCTGGGCCGGCTGCCCGGTGGCGAATAGCGCCGTTAATGGGTACGGCAGACTTTGTGCTGGGCAGAGACGCAGAATGGACGGCGATTCAACGGCGGCGTCCTGTTTTGACAGTGGGATCATGGGGCAATCCACCCAGGCTGGGCAGAACAACCTGATCAAGCCTCACCCGGAGCGGCGAGATCATCGAAAACAACGTCGTGACGGCATCGGCGGAGCAGCAGGGCGGCAACGTGCATCTGTACAGCCCGGGGAGGATGAAACACCAAAGCGGCGTAGACCGCTGGCGTGGGCAGCACTGGTCCTTACCAGACCGTCTCCCACGGCTGGGTCCACCCTCTCCAGCGCGAGCGTGATGGGAAATTTGGTCACCGGGAACGGCAGCGTGTTCAACGGGAAGACGGGCACGTATGCCCAACTGGGCGGTAATACTCCCGGAAATATGTACAACAAGTCCGGAGTCCTGTTGCCGGCAGTCAACGGATGCAGGCGGTAATGCTCTGCCCTCTTAGCGAGGCCGATCCCCCTGAGCCGAACATTGCGAGCTGCAAGCAGGCCGTGGCTGTCTCGAGGACAGGAAATGTCCCGCTCAATCAGTACCTTTCGCGGGGCAAGGCCGCTGCGCCACAGGTGGACAGACAGCCGTTGAAATGGGAGCAGGGGGACCGGTCGGTCCCCCTGCTCTTCCTTCGGTTCGTGGTGGCGAACCTCACATCATTTTCCATTTCCTGAGGTGACGGTGTGCGGCTGTGCTGAGGCGTTTAAATACGGAAACAGCTCCTGACAACGTTATTTTTCAGCCTGTTCAAGTCCCACGACCATCGCCTGTACGGTGTAGCTGTAGCCCGTGGCGGGATTGGTCAGGATGAGGCGGCCCATCTGGCGAACGTCCTGCATCCTGTCGGTGCGGGTGATTTTCAGACCGACCACGCCCTCAGTCTTGCCGGGGCGCAGGCTGACCTTGACATTGCTGGGCAGATCCTCTGCCTTCACGACCAAGCGATGGGGATCACCCAGGGCGGCCATCACTTCAACCGGCAGGGCCAGTCCCTGCCAGGCACACTCGGTGTACAGCTGCTCATAGACCAGTGCATCTCCGTCTCTGGTGTTGGCCACCACCACCGCCTGCGGTACCGAGTCGGCAAGACTTGAGTTCATTCCATTCAAAGTGGTCAGGGCCAGCAGAAGAATCAGCATCTTTTTCATGGCGGTGCTCCTGATGAGTCAGAGGCGAGATGAACTCATGCCGCACTTGACAAACGCCCGAATGCGCACCTTATAGGCACTCACCTCCCCCTTTCAGGAGAGCGGACACAGGAGCGCCAGGGCCGATCCTTGAACGCGCAACACTGTTTCCGGCATCGGTGCTGTGGAGGTAGGCAAGAAGTATGAAAAGCGAACCGTTGGGTCTGGGCGGGCGTATTCTCCGCAACCACTCGGGCGGCCTTGCCACAGGGGCAGTCCCGGTGACTGTAGAGGTGGACCTTACGGAGGGGAGAAGTGGTGCTGAGGGTGTCGAACAAACTGTAAAAATGCTGGATCTGGGCACAGCGCTACCCACAGCCAGCCCGGGCGAATTGGCGCCATAGAGTTGCGTCAGGGAAGTCTCTGGTGCTGAATTGCTTTTGAGGCGACTCAGGTTCATCGTCGTGATGTGCACGGGCGAACCTGTTGTGAACACAGGCGGGCTTGAAGAAAACACTGGGTAGGCCATGAGATTCCTCAAAGGGCAAATGAACTAAAGCGTTCCACCTATGGGCTTGGCTGAGGGGAGGGGCAATGCCCCCTGAAATCACAGGTAACGGGAGCTTCGTTGCGTCAGGGTCCTCGCCGGGAGGTTGGGGGGCGGGCGGCAAATACCTCTGCCGCTTTCGCGCGCAGAGCTGTGGAGCTTTATAGCCTCGGCTTCTCACCACTCCTGCAAGAACCGAAAGTCATCAAAGGGGGGAGGATGTGGCACTACCCTGTGAGGCCAGCGGTCACGTCCGGGACATCCCTGCGGCTCTTTTGCACGAGGGCTGTACGGGGATGGACAGGACCGAAAGCAGGAGCGTTGATTGGGTGAGGAAATGGGCTTGCAGGGTCAAGAACGGTGAGATGAGGCAATGGTACAGATCCCACCGTGAAAAAAGCGTGATTTACCGCGAAGGGAATGGATGCCCGGCTCCCGATCTTTCTGGACTTTGATGTCTCAGGAGTTGGGGATGGGACCTTTCAAGCAGAACTGGCCCATCTGCGGGCCAGGGGCAGGATGACCCGCAAGGGAGATTGCTGGGTTAACGCCGTGGTGGAAAGCCTTTCTGGCTTCCTGAAACAAAACCTGCTGGAGGACACCAGCTTTGAGGACCGAACCGTTGCTGGGCAAGCCGTGTTCGAGGTCATCGGGATACTCTGGAATGGTCGGCACCATCACTCGACTTCTGGGGGCTGGATGGCCCGCGAATTCGAACGCCAACCTACAGCCGCCTGACCACCACGCAGCATCAGAGCAGGCCCAGGCTGCTGCGTCGTTCGGGCAACAGGCAGGATTCCTGACCAAGCCGAGGAGTCCACGCCCCTTGTGTCTTAGGGCCGGGCGCTTCGCCGCCGCCGGCTCCGCTGGGGGGTTCTGGCCGGTATGACGGCGGCCCCCTGCGTCCGGTGGGCCAGCCAGATGGTGTGGTGCGCCCCCTTGCCGGGCCGGGCACGCACCGTGCGCACGTCGACCCGGAAGCCTGCCTGCCGGAGGCGCCGGGTAAAGCGCTCGTCCGGTGTGGCAGACCAGACCGCCAGCACGCCGCCAGGCCGCAGGGTCCGCTGCGTGGCCGCCAGTCCGTGTGGCGAGTACAGCCAGTTGTTGCCGTGGTGCGTCATGCCCTCGGGGCCGTTGTCCACGTCCAGCAGCACGGCGTCATAGGCGGCGTGCCCTTGCCGCAGCAGCTCGGCCACGTCGCCGACATGGACCTGGGTGCGGGGGTCTTTCAGTGGAAAGGCGGCGCACTCGCCCAGTGGGCCCCGGTTCCACTCCACGACCTCGGGTACCAGCTCGGCCACCGTGACCACGCCGTCCGGTCCCAGCGCCTTCAGGGCCGCGGCGAGCGTAAAGCCCATGCCCAGGCCCCCCACGAGCACACGCGGCGCCGGGCGCTCCGCGATCACCGCGCAGCCCAGCTCGGCCAGCGCGTCCTCGGAGGCGTGCATGCGGCTGTTCATCAGCTCGCTGATGTAACCCGAGATCTGAATGGAGAACTCCAGCTGGTCGCCACGGCGGTACAGACACAGGTCCTGCTGGGTGCCGGGAATGGCCGCGCGGGCCAGCGGAACCCAGGGAATCATGCGGGGTCCAGTGGAGGGCAGACCCCTTGAGGACGGGCGGAGGGGAGACGGACGGTATTCGGAGACAGGCCGAGGAGCAGGGGTCGCGCAAGCATCAGCTGACTCTAGCGGCCCCCGGCAGCCTCCAACAGGTCATCCCGCAGGTTCGTGGGGGAAGGTGCCCGCGCAGGCCACGGATGGGTGCGTCCTGACTGTCTGACCGGCAGACACCCCTGAGCCTCTACCGCGTGAATCTGCCCCGGTGCTTCCTGGGTGGGCAGGCTGGCCCGGCACAGTCTCCCGCTTAGGCGTCATGGTCTTTGGCGGCCCACCATCGCGATCCGCTCCTTCGTCTGCTCAGCGAAGAGACGTCTCCTGTGGGGAGGTCACCCATCGACAACGGTTCGGCATGGTGGGCCGTCGGTACACCCGCACAGGCGGTCTGAAACGTCATGCAGAGAAAGTCGGGGCTGAGGTGATGACAGCGCCGCTTACAGTGGTTGGGAAGACGAACGCAGCGCGGCGGCTGTGAAACTCCGGGGACAGGCCGCCGGGACTCATGACCCGCCGGCGCTTCCCCTGCTCCCGGCACCAGCTCAGGAGGGCCCATGCTCGTTCACGTTCTGTACGCCGCCCATCCGCCGCAGTGCTCCTTCGAGCTGACGCTGGAGCAGCTCACGCGGCGGGATACCCGCTTCGGAGCGCTGCCCGCCCTGCAACGGCGCGGCGTGCTGGAACAGGTTGTCCAGGACAGCGCCGATCTGCAGCAGGCCCACCTGCGGCTGAAGATGGGTCCCCAGGTCTGGCACGGCACCCCCGGCGCCCTCGATGAGGACGGCTCGGGCCGCGTCTCCGCCGGGCACGGCTGGAGTGAACAGGAGCTGGAGTTCGCGCTGGGGCTGAATCTTGTGGAGGCCGAGCGGCACGCTGTCTCTGTTTCCGAGCTGACCGGGGTCCTGCAGGCCTGGCCCCACGGCACCGTCTACGTGTTCGGGGCCGGTTCGGGCGCTGGGGAGGACACGCTGCAGCGCCGCTTCAATCTCACAAGCTTCACCGACCGGCTGGAGCTGGAGTTTCTGGCGCAGTCGGGATTTGCGGAGCTGGGCGTGCTGCGTGCCCACCGGATTGGTGGGGAGGGACGGCCACACATCCTGCGCGCCGGGAATTCAGCGGCCCATGGAGGGCCGGTCTGAAGCGGTCCAGCAAAGCGCTGGACGGGCTGTCCGGGCACCGGGGCGACGGGTGTGGAGTGGCAACCCGCCACGTTGGTTGCTGTTGACCGCGGTCGGGGGCCGCTTACTCGTTGTAGGCGGCGCCGACCACGGGGATGCTCAGGGTGGTCAGGGTCTGGTCGCCGGATTTCAGGGCAAGGATCGCGGTGTCATGTACCCCCATGCGGTCATCGTCACGGCTGACCGTGACGTCCAGCAACAGCAGGTCACCTACCTGACTGACGCCGTCCAGGGTAATGGTCGTGCCTTCGGGCAGACCGCTGACGGACAGACTGACATTGCTGGGCACGCTGCCGCCCACGTCGCTGAGCGGCACGGCCAGCGACATCCACGAACTCTCGGTGTACAGCACGTTGTAGATCTGCCCATCGCCCATGGCGACCACCGGATAGACGGTGGAGGCAGAGGCGGCGAGAGCGGGGCTCGCGGCGAGGCTCAGGGCAGTCAGCAGGCTCAGGATAGAAGGGCGCATGGTGTTCTCCTCGTGGGCGGGGGCCGGGGTGGCCCGGGGGGTTCCGTCCTGTCCCAGAGGGTGCGCCCGCACGGCGCAGAACCGGTGCACGGTTCATGCACGAATGCCGCAGACGCTTCCTCAGGCGCGGGCCGCTGCCCCTCGCTGCCGGCGTCCAGCGGCCCCCACCTTTTCCCGTCTTTCCTGCCGCCCGCTCCGGTCTATCCGGTCGTCAGCAGCGTCCACCCCGTCCATGCCCGGCCCCCCCGTAGATGAGCATGACAAGCCGCCGCCGCCCCCAGGAGATCGGGCGGCGGCGCACCGTGGAGACGGTCAGTCCGGTCAGGGCCACGGCCAGATCCACCAGCGGCCCGCCAGACCCAGGATCAGGCCTGCAGCGCGTTTCTGCCGTTCGGTCACGCCGCTTCCGCGGTGTCCCCGCCGCTGGCCCGCGCGGCGAGTCGTCCCACCGTCAGGCCCTGCACGATGATGGAAAAGACCACCACCACGTAGGTCATGACCAGAAACAGGTCGCGTTCAGGGCCGGCGGGTACCGTGAAGGCCAGGGCCACACTGATCGCTCCGCGCAGCCCGCCCCAGACCATCAGGCGGCGGGTGTAGGGACTGAAGTCGCGCCGCCGTCCCAGCACCAGGACCGGCAACTGCACACTGATCGTGCGGATCAGCAGCACCAGCGGAATGGTGATCAGGCCCAGCAGCAGCGACTGCCCGCTGAAGCGCACCACCACGACCTCCAGCGCGAGCAGCGCGAACAGAAAGATGTTCAGCAGCTCATCGGCCAGGTGCCAGAAGCCCTCGTATCGCTCACGCGAGGACAGGCCCTCGGGGCGGCGGTCGGCCAGCGAGCCGATCAGCAGCCCGGCGGCCACGGCGGCCAGCGGCGCCGAGACATGCAGGTTGGCGGCCACAGCGGTGCAGGCCAGGACCACGCCCAGCGTGACCAGCACCTCCACCACGAAATCGCCAACCGAGCGCAGGGCCAGCCAGCCCACCCAGCCCAGCGTGAGTCCCAGCGCCAGCCCGCCCAGTGCCTCCTGGGCGAAGAAGAGCGCCACCCCGCCCACGTCCATCGCTGGTCCGTGGGCTTCTCCACCCCCGGCGGCGGCGATGCCCGCCAGCACGGCGAAGGCCACCACGCCCACGCCGTCGTTGAACAGGCTCTCGCCGGCCACCAGCGTCTCGATGCGTTTGGGCACGCCCGCCTGCTTGAGCATGCCCAGCACCGCCACCGGATCGGTGGGACTGATCAGCGCGCCGAACAGCAGGCAGTACACGAACGACACCTCGATCCCGAACAGCCCCAGCAGCGCGTAGGTGGCTCCGCCCACCAGCGCAATCGAGATGGCGGTGGACAGCAGTGCAAAGGTCAGCACCGGGCCGCGCAGGTTCCACAGCGCGTGCGAGTTGACGCCCAGCGCCCCGGCGAACAGCAGGAAGGACAGCACGCCCTCGAACACGAAATCATTGAACTCGATGCCGCGCACCAGGGTCACGGCTTCCCGCGCGAACGGCACGTCCAGACTGACCAGCCCGAAGATGATCAGGCTCACGCCCAGGCCACCTACCGTCACGCCGATCGAGGCGGGGAGCTTCCAGTACCGAGCGTTGACAAAGGCCAGGGCGGCGGTCACGCAGACCAGCAGGGTGGCGAGTTCAAGAATTTGCATGGAGGTCTCCTGGATCATGGTCTGACTGCTCCCCGCCCTAAAGGACGGGGGTTCTTTCTGCGCGGCTCTCTCCGCCATGGGGCGGCCTCGGGCTGAGCGCGAACGTCGCGTTGCAACGTCCAAGAACATCGTTCGGTGGGAACAGGGCCGGGTACAGAAGGGGGAAAGGGGGACGGAAGCCCGCCCCGCCGTCCTACTGCCCCAGCATGAAGGCCAGGTAGTACAGCCCCAGCGCCACCGTGACCGTTACGAGCGCCACCGGCGTGCCGTATTTCATGAACTGCCCGAAGCCCATCGGGTGGCCCTCACGCGCGGCGATGTCCGAGACCACGATGTTGGCCGACGCGCCGATCAGGGTCAGGTTGCCGCCCAGGCATGCGCCCAGCGACAGCGCCCACCACAGCGGGTCCATGGCCGGCCCCAGGGTGGTCTGCAACTCGCGCAGCACGCTCGCCATGGAGATGGTGAAGGGAATGTTGTCCACAAAGCCGCTGATGATCGCGCTGGAAAAGCCCACTGCCAGGATGCCGGCTCCGATGTTGCCGCCGATGGCGTCGGTCAGGCCCGCGGCCACCGTCTGGAAGACGCCCACGTGTTCCAGGCCGCCCACCACGATGAACAGACCCATGAAGAACAGCAGCGTGGTCCACTCCACCTGCTCGAACAGTTCCACCGGGGTCAGGTCGGCGATCAGCATCAGGAAGGTGGAGGTGGTCAGGGCGACCAGACCCGCTTCCAGGCCGAGGGGGTGACCGATCATGAACAGCAGCAGCGTGACCGCAAAGACGCCCAGCGCCTGTTTCATCAACCGGGGATTGGTCTTGATGGGCGTGTTGTCGGTGAGGACCTGACGCAGCCGCTCGCCCGAGCCGTTGGCCGCGAGGTCGCCGCGGGCGCGCATCAGCAGGTGCATCAGCGCGATGCCGATAAAGGTGGCGACGGTGGCGAAGGGGGCCACGTTCACCAGAAAGTCCCCGAAGCCCTTGCCCGCCACCGATCCGATGATGATGTTGGGGGGATCGCCCACCAGCGTGGCGGTGCCGCCGGTGTTGCTCGCCAGGATCACGGCGATCAGGTAGGGCATGGGCCGCAGGCCCAGCCGGGTGACCACCGTCACCACCACCGGGGCCATGAACAGCACGGTGGTCACGTTGTCCAGAAAGGCGCTGAACACGGCGGTCAGGATCGAGAAGGTCCACAGCACCCGCGCCGGTTCGCCGCGGGTGATGATCATGGCGCGGCGCGCGACCAGATCAAAAAAACCGCTGCGGCTCAGCACATTGACGATGTTCATCATGCCGAACAGCAAGAAGATGGTGTTGAAGTCGATGCTTGCCCACGCCTGGCTGGGCGTCAGGATGCCCACCACCATCACGGCGCAGGCCCCCAGCAGCGCGGCCACCGTGCGGTGAACGTACTTTTCCAGCAGGATCATGGCGTAGGTCGCCACGAACAGCACGATGGCGAGCGCGGTCAGGGTGCCGGGGCTGAGGTTCAGGCCCAGGCTGGTCAGCAGGTTGAGGGGTTCACCGCCGGTCTCATGCATGACAGGCTCCCCGGAGGCGGCGCAGGGGATGAGGCAGGGGACAGGCAGCGGGCAACACGGTCAGGCTGTTCAACGGAGAGCTCCTTATGGTGGAAACGGAAAGTCAAGCATACGGACTGCAGCGGAGCGGCGCCGGGGAGGCAGCACATCACAGGCAGCCCCACACGAAAAATGGAGAAGTCCTGCCCGCAGACTCCTCCAGTTCGGCGTATGGTCGCCGGCACCCGCCGCAGTCCAGCAGGATTGTGGCTGCCAGTGTACATCAGCCGTTCGCCTCCCTTCCCCGCACCGGTGCCCGGCGGGGCGGTCAGTGTCCGCCGGCCCCGGGGGCCTTGCCCGGTTTGTCGTAGGTGCCCAGGCGGTCGAGCAGGTGGGCCGAGGCCTCGTTCAGGCCGGTAATCTCGGGCTCCACCCCCAGCGCCTGGTATTTCAGCACGACCTTGTCGAGCGCGGCGACGGCGGAGCCGTCCCACAGGTGGGCGCCGCTGAGGTCGATGACGACCCGCCGGGCCGGATGGGCAAAGTCGAACTGGTGCACGAAGTCGTGGGTGCTCACGAAGAACAGCTGGCCCTCCACCCGGTAGGTGCGGCCGTCCGGGTGGTCACTGGCGGTGACCGACGACAGCTTGGAGACCTGACGCGCGAAGAACAGCGCGCTGAGGATCACGCCGATCAGCACGCCCTTGGAGAGGTCGTGCGTGACGACGGTAGTCAGCACGGTGGCGATCATCACGATGCCCTCGCCCTTCGGAAACACCGTCAGCGTACGGACGCTGCTCCAGTCGAAGGTGCTGACACTCACCACGATCATCACCGCGACCAGCGCCGCCATCGGAATCTGCACGAGCAGCGGCTGCAGCACCAGGATCAGCAGCAGCAAAAACGCCCCGGCCACGAAGGTGGACAGCCGCCCGCGCCCCCCGTTGGACACGTTGATCATGCTCTGGCCGATCATGGCGCAGCCCGCCATTCCCCCGAAAAAGCCGGTGATGATGTTCGCCACGCCCTGTCCGCGCGACTCGGTGTTCTTGTTGCTCGTGGTGTCGGTGCGCTCGTCGACCAGCTGGGCGGTGAGCAGGCTCTCGAGCAGGCCCACCAGACACAGCGTCAGCGCCACCGGAAAGATGATCTGCAGCGTTTCCAGGGTCAGCGGCACCTGGGGAAAGTGCAGCGGGGGCAGCGTGGCGGGCAGCGCGCCCATGTCGCCCACGGTCTTGACGTCCGCCCCAGTCCACACCGCCACGGCCGTGAGCGCCACGATGGCGACGAGGGCGCTGGGCACGGCCCGGAACACGCGCGGCAGCAGGTAGATGATCGCCAGCCCGGCGGCGACCATCGCGTACATCTGCCAGCCGGCGCCCACGAACTGCGGCAACTGCGCCGAGAAGATCAGAATCGCCAGCGCATTGACGAAGCCCACCATCACCGGACGCGGCACGAACTTCAGGTAACGGGCCAGCCGCGCCCAGCCGAACACGATCTGCAGCCCCCCGGTCAGGATGGTCGCGGCGAACAGGTACTCCAGGCCGTGGTTCTTGACCAGGCCCACCATCAGCAGGGCCATCGCTCCGGTGGCCGCGCTGATCATGGCGGGCCGGCCGCCGATAAAGGCGATCACCATCGCGATGATGAACGACGCGTACAGCCCCACCTTGGGGTCCACCCCGGCGATGATGGAAAAGGCGATGGCCTCGGGAATCAGGGCCAGGGCGACCACGATGCCCGCCAGGATGTCGCCGCGCGGATTGTGAAACCACTCGCGCAGGTAGGTCTGCAGGGCCGAGGGCCGGGAAGCGGGCGGGGGCGATGCGGGAGAAGCGGGGATAAACGTCATGCAGAACCTCGGGGAACGCCGTCCGGAAGGGCGCGGCGCGGCTCACGGCGAATGCGCGGGCCGGGGAGAGCGGGGGGGGGACGGGGTTATCGTCAGGGGGCCTCACGCGAAGTGGGAACGGCGGCCCTGCGGCCCAGGAAGTATGCCCGATGGCCGCCGGGGGACGCAAGGGCGCGGGATACCGTCTGTGCGCGCCCCCGCTCCGCTACACTTCCGGCGATGCTGCACCTTGAAGAAGCCGTGGTGGCGCTGCCGGTGATGGTGGCGCTGGGCCTGGCGGCCCAGGTTCTCGCCGCGCGGCTGCGGGTGCCCGCCATTCTGCCGCTGCTGCTCGTGGGCTTTCTGGTGGGCCCGGTGCTGCACTGGATCTCGCCGGGCACGGCGCTGCGCCCCCAGGGCCTGTCGGTGCTGACCTCGCTGGCGGTGGGCGTGATTCTCTTCGAGGGCGGCCTGACCCTGAAGTTCGCCGACATCCGGGGGCTGGGGCGGGCGGTGCGGCGGCTTGTCGGCGTGGGGGCGGGAATCACCTGGGGCCTCTCGGCGCTGGCCGCGCACCTGATCGTGGGTCTGCCGTGGGGCGTGGCGGCCCTGTTCGGGGCGCTGGTGATCGTCACCGGCCCGACCGTGATCGCGCCGCTGCTGCGCAACATCCGCCCCAACGCCAAGGTCGCCGGGGTGCTGCGCTGGGAGGGCATCCTGATTGATCCGGTGGGGGCCCTGGCCGCCGCCATCGCCTTTGAGTGGGTGCGCACTTCGGGAAGGGAAGAGGCCCTGAGCGCCACGCTGGTTCACCTGGGGTCCTTTGTGGGCGTGGGGCTGGCCGTGGGGGTGGTGATGGGCGGAGCGCTGGCGGTGGTCCTGAGACGCGAGTGGTTGCCCGAGCATCTGGTGAACCCCAGTGTGCTTGCCTGGGTTCTGCTGGCGCTGGGGATCAGCGATTCGTTTGCGCCCGAGAGCGGCCTGCTCTCGACCACCCTGATGGGCCTGATCGTCGCCAACGCGCGGGTGCCGCAGGCCGAGGGCGTGCTGCACTTCAAAGAGGAGCTGGTGGTGGTGCTGCTGTCCACCATCTTCGTGGCGCTGGCGGCCAACGTGCCGGCCGAGGCGCTGGGCGCGGTGTTCACGCCAGGACCCCTGCTGCTGCTGCTCGCCATGGTGCTGGTCGTCCGGCCCGCCAGCGTTCTGCTCAGCACCCTGGGGACCAGCCTGAACCTGCGCGAGCGGCTGTTCATCAGCTACGTGGGACCGCGCGGCATCGTGGCGGCGGCCATCAGCGCGCTGTTTGCCGAGCGGCTGACCGCCCTGGGCGTGCCGGGGGCCGAAACGCTGCTCACGCTGGTGTTCGCGGTCATTGTGGGCACGGTGATCCTGGCGAGTCTGACCGCCCGCCCGGTGGCCCGCGCGCTGAACGTGCTGGAGGCCGAGCCCTTCGGTTACCTGATCGTGGGCGCCCACCCGCTGGGCCGCGAGCTGGCCGCCGCCCTGAAGGCCGAGAATGTAGAAGTGTTGCTTGCAGACACCAACCGCAACAACATCGCTCAGGCGCGGCTGGAGGGGCTGCGCAGCCATTACGGCACGCTGCTGGGCGAGGCGGCCGACCGGCTGTCCCTCGAAGGGCTGGGCCACCTGCTGGCCCTGACGCCCAACGACGAGGCCAACGCCCTGAGCGCGGCCAAGTACCGGCGCGAGTTCGGCAAGGCGAACGTGTTTCAGCTGCAGCCGCGCGGCGCCGACCAGCGCACCCGCCTGCAGGAGGCGGAGCGGGCCACGTCCGCCTTCCTGCACGCCCCCACCTTCGATGAACTGCAGGAGCGCCATCAGGCCGGCGAACGCGTGCGCCGCACCGGACTGACCGAGGAATACACCCTGGAGGACTTCCGGCGCGACCAGCCCGGCGCCACGCTGCTGCTCGCGGGCCGCGGGGGCCAGTTCTCGGTGCTCACCGGCACGGAGGTGGAGTTGCCGCCCGAGACCACCGTGATCTCGCTCGGTCCACCGGACGAGGGAGACGCCGCGAAACGCGCGGACCCGCCGCGCAACCCCGGTGCACTGGAAGGCAAGCTGCCCGGCTGAGTGCCGGCCCCCCCCCACGCGGCCTCCAAGCATGAACCCTGCGGCCCCCGGTTTCACACGGCCCCGCGCGGCGGGGGGTCCAGACTGCGGGGATGGAATTGCTGTGGTCGGTCCTGAGCGAACTGCTCACGCCCCAGAACGGATGGTCGGTGCGGCTGGTGATTCGTATCGTTCTCAGCACGCTGCTGCTGTTCGGGTACATCGTGGTGCTCGCGCGCACCTTCGGCTCCCGGACCTTCGCCACCTTCACCTCCTACGACTTCCTGACCAATGTGGCCGCCGGATCGCTGGTCGCGAGCGCCATCCTGGGCCGCAGCGTGGTGGAAAGCAGCCTGAGCCTGCTTGTGCTGGTGGGAGCGCAGTCGCTCGTCTCGGGAGCCAGTGCGCGTTCGCGGCGGGCCCAGCAGGTCTTTGACAACGGCCCGGTGGTGCTCGTCGAGCGCGGGCAGATGCGCCGCGAGGCGATGCGCCGCTCGCGCGTCTCGGAGGCCATCTTGCACGAGGAACTGCGTCAGGCGGGTGTGAACAGCCTGGAGCAGGTCGCCTTCGCGGTGCTGGAATCCGGCGGGCGCATCAGCATCCTGCAGTCGTCGGGGGACGGCGCAGTGGTCGGCCAGAACGTGCTGCCAATGGCCAAGAGGCCATGAATACGGCCCCAGTACGCCGCAGGGTACGCTGAAGTTCTCATGAATCTTGAACTCAGTGCCATGTGGGCCCGGCTGCAGAACATGTTGCAGGGCTTTATCGTGGCCATTCCCAATGTGCTGATCGGGCTGCTGATCTTCCTGATCTTCATGGTGATCGCCCGGCTGGCCCGCAACGCCGTGATCAGTGTGGCGCAGCGCGCCGGCCAGCCCCGGGGCATCGCGCTCGTCTTCTCGCGCATCGCGTCGTGGGTGGTGCTCGGCGTGGGTGTGCTCGTGGCCCTGACCGTGATCTTCCCGACCCTGACGGCCGCCTCGCTGTTCGGCGCGCTGGGGGTCAGCGGGGTCGCCATCGGTTTTGCCTTCAAGGACATCTTCCAGAACCTGCTCGCGGGCCTGCTGATCCTGATCACCCGGCCCTTTCGCATCGGTGACCAGATCGTCTCGGGCAACCACGAGGGCGTGGTCGAGGACATCCAGGTGCGCGCCACGTTGCTGCGCACCTACGACAACCGCCAGGTGGTGATTCCCAACTCCGAGCTGTACACCAACCGCGTGACCGTCAATACTGCCTACGACCACCGCCGTCTGGCCGTCACCGTGGGCATCGGCTACGGCGACGACATCGCGGCGGCCCGGGCGCTGATCCTGAAGACCCTGCAGGAGATAGACGGCCTGCTGGCCGATCCGGCCCCCACGGTGCTGGTGCGCGAACTCGGCGACTTCTCGGTGAACCTGGAGGTGCGCTTCTGGATCAATCCGCCGGTGCGCCGCGAGGCGGTCGAGGCCCAGGACCTGGTGCTGGAGGCCATCAAGGGCGCGCTGCCCGCGGCCGGCTTCGACCTGCCCTTTCCGACCCAGCAGGTGCTGTTTCACGACCAGACCGAGATCACCGATGGCGACCGTGAGCGCCAGCGCGAGGGCTGGCCGGCCCGCGGGGACAATCCACCGTCGCGTCAGGCGGCGCAGCGGGAGACGCGGGACTCCGGGCCGTCCGGGGGCGGTGGACCCACCCCGGCCCAGCGGCCATGAAGAACATCAAACGCCTGGCGCTGCGCTCACGCATGATCACCCGCGAGTTCTGGTTCGTCCCCGCGGTGATGACGGTGCTGGCGCTGATCCTGGCCGAGACGGGCATCAACATGGAGGAGAAGTACGGCGTGCCCGAGAGCCTGAACTTCGTGTACGGCGGCGGCGAGACCGGATCACGCAGCCTGCTGTCGGCCATCGCGGGCAGTTCCATCGGCGTGGCGGGCACGGTCTTTTCCATCACCATCGCGGCGCTGTCGTACGCCGCGGGGTCCATGGGGCCCCGACTGCTGGAGAACTTCACCAGCGACCGCGGCAACCAGTTCACCCTGGGCACCTTCATCTCCACCTTCGCCTTCTCGCTCTACACCCTGCGGGCGGTGACCGGCAGCAACGACCAGCCCTTCGTGCCGCATTACAACGTGACCTTCGCGCTGGCGCTGGGGGTGGCCTGCGTGGGCATGCTCGTGTACTACCTCGCGCACATCACCCGTTCGATCAACATGACCCAGATTGCCAACCTGCTGCGCAACGACATGCGCTCGGCCCTGATGCACGCGACCTTGGAAGACGACCCCGACCACGACGGAGCGACGGCCCCACCGCAGGAGTTCTGGCTGGGCGGCGAGACGCTGCATGCGCCGAGCAGCGGCTACCTGCAGCTGATGGACACCGAGCTGCTGCTCAAGCTGGCCTGTGACGCGCAGGTGGCGCTGCTGCTGCATGTGCGCCCCGGCGACTACGTGTTTCCCAATTCGGTGATTGCGGTGGGCGTGCCGCGGCTGCCCGAGAACGTGATGGACGCCCTGACGCTGGGCGACCGCCGCACCGTGGGTCAGGACCTGGAATACAGCGTGCGTCAGCTGGCCGAGGTCGCGGCCCGCGCCCTGAGCCCCGGCGTGAACGATCCGGTGACGGCCATCGACATCATCGACCGCTTCGGCGACGCGCTGTGCAGCCTGCAGGACCGCCGCTGGCCCGACGGGGTGTATTACCACGACCACCAGCTGCGTCTGGTCGTGCCGGTCACCGATTTTGACGGCCTGACCGACAGCATGTTCCACATGATCCGCCAGTACGGCAAGAGCAGCCCCAGCGTGATGCTGCGCATGCTGGAGGTGCTGGGCACCACCGCCTCCTGCCTGACCGACGCCGAGCGGCGCGGCGTGATCCGCCGCCACGCGGGGCTGGTGCGCGAGGACGCCCTGCGGGGCATCGAGAACTCCGGCGACCGCGCCGACATCGAGGACCGGTACCGCGACGTGCTCAACACCCTGGCCAACGGGCCGGTGGCCGAGGTGAGGCGAGCGGCCCGCCACGCCGTGCGCCAGGCCCAGGGCGACCGGGCCGACTGAGCGCCCCCCCGGGTACTGCGCGGGTACTGGAACTGTGCCGCCTGCTTACAGTTGCAGGCCGGGAAACGCGGCCCAATGCCCACATGACGACCACTGACCGGACCATCTCCCGTGAAATCCAGCTGGCGGCCCGCCCCCAGGGAGCGCCCAAGGACAGCGATTTTGCCCTGATCGAGCGCGAGCTGGGCCAGCCCGGATCAGGCGAGGTGCTCGTGCGCAACCTGTACCTGACGGTTGATCCCTACATGCGCGGGCGCATGAACGACGTCAAATCCTACACGCCGCCCTTCGCGCTGAACGAGACCATGACCGGCGGAGCGGTGGGGGAGGTCGTGGCTTCCGGTGTGGACACGTTGAAGCCCGGCGACCTGGTGCTGCATGACCAGGGCTGGCGGACCCACGCTGTGCTGAAGGCCACATCGGCCCGCAAGGTCGATGCCCGGCCCGGCGTGTCGCCCAGCGCCTATCTGGGCATCCTGGGCATGCCCGGCCAGACCGCCTACGCGGGGCTGCTGGAGGTCGCGGCCATGAAGCCCGGCGACGTGGTGTTCGTGTCGGGCGCGGCGGGGGCGGTGGGCAGCGCGGTGGGCCAGATCGCCCGCCTGAAGGGAGCCGGGCGCGTGATCGGCAGCGCGGGATCGGCCGACAAGGTGGCGCACCTGACCGGGAAGCTGGGCTTTGACGCCGCCTTCAACTACAAGGACGGCCCGGTCATGGCGCAGCTGCGCGAGGCCGCGCCCGACGGCATCGACGTGTATTTCGACAACGTGGGCGGCGACCACCTGGAAGCGGCGCTGGCCGCCTTTAAGGTGTTTGGCCGGGCCGCGCTGTGCGGAGCGATCAGCCAGTACAACGCCACCTCCGCGCCCAGCGCGCCGCGCAACCTGGCCCTCGCCATCGGCAAGCAGCTGACCCTCAAGGGCTTTATCGTGGGCACCTACAACAGCGTGTTTCCGCAGTTCGTGCAGGAGGTGGGCGGCTGGCTCGCCTCGGGCGAGCTGCACTACGACGAGACGGTGGTGGAGGGCATCGAGAACATGCCCCGGGCCTTCATGGGCATGCTCAGCGGCGAGAACACCGGCAAGATGGTCGTGAAGCTCTAGAAAACGGTCGGCGGCCCGGCCTCAACCGTCTGCGCCCGCGCGTTCCAGCGTGAGGAAACTCAGGGCGTACGGGTTGCGGGCGTCGGCCGGGCGCTCCCTGCGCGCCGTCTCGGTCCACACGCCGGGCAGTTCGGGAAAGAAGGTGTCGCCCGGAACCTCGGCGTGGACCAGCGTGAGTTCCACCCGCGTCAGCGCCGGCAGGTACAGCCGGTACACCTCCTCGCCGCCGATGATCATGATCTCGGCGGCGTTTTCGGCGGCCTGCAGCGCGTGTTCGGGCGTGTGCACGACCGCGCAGCCCGGCGCCACGAAGTCCGGATTGCGGGTCAGGACGATGTTCTGCCGCTCAGGCAGGGGCCGGCCGATGGAATCGTAGACCCGGCGGCCCATCACCACCGGCTTGCCCAGCGTGAGCCGCTTGAAGTGCGCGAGGTCGGCGGGCAGCCGCCACGGCAGGTCGCCATCTCTGCCGATGACGCGGTTCTCGGCCATCGCCACCACAGCGGTCAGGCGTGGGGGGGTCAAACGGCGACCTCGGGGTATAAGGTCGGGGCAAACACAGCGTTGTGGTGTGGTTCGATCATGCTTTCTCCAGGGCGGTGGGGAGAACCGGCCCGCCGGAGGTCAGATTGCCACGCCGGACTGCAGAACGGATAAGTCGACCGGGCCCGGGAGTCGCCGCGTGGTTTACAGGCTGCAGAGTTCACGGACTGCCGACGCATCCCGGGGTGTCCACGTCGCTTTCGGCGTAGTGATAGTCGTACTTGAGGGATTTGAGGCGATAGATGACCAGTGCCGGGGAGATGTGGAGGTGCCGCGCCGCCGTCACGGAGGGATATGCAACGCCGTCGGCGACGACTGGACGTGAGTTGGCCGGTTGCTGGCCCCGCTTCTGCTCGGCGATTCGGTGCTTGGTGGCGTCACCGTGCTTGTGGCCGTAGAAGGGATTTTTGTCTTCGGTGCGGGCAGAAGCTGCCTCGGAGATCCGGGCCCGGGTCGCGTCGGATCGCCTGAGGCCAAAATTGGCATGTTCGGGGCCACGTTTCGTGCTGCGTGCCGAGGTTTCAGACATCTTCTGGCGGGTACTCTGGGAATGACGCCGACCATACATCCCATTGCGCGGGCCAGGAAGACCGAACCGGGCCACCCGCTGTTCCGCAGTCAACCCCGCCATGCGGGCGCGCGTCGCGGCGCTCCGGCGCGCGATGATCTGGGCGCGGTCCGGGTGGTGCGAGAGAAGGTCTCCTCCGCAGGACATACGGCTGATTTCAACACGTTGGGTGACAGGATGCGGCCAACTACACGGCGATGGGGGCCTTGATCGCCGGATGGGCCTTGTAGTCGAGCAGTTTGAAGCTGTCGAACGTGAAGTCGCCGATGTCCTGCACGGACGGGTCGATCCACATCGTCGGGAGTGGATGGGGGGGACGGCTGAGCTGGAGCTTGACCTGCTCGAAGTGGTTGGCGTAGAGGTGCGCGTCTCCCATCGTCAGGATGAACTCTCCGGGCTGAAGTCCGCAGACCTGCGCCACCATCATCGTCAGGAGTGAGTACGACGCAATATTAAAGGGGGCACCCAGAAAAACGTCGGTACTGCGCATGTAGAGCTGACACGAGAGCCGTCCGCCGGCGACGTAGAACTGGAACATGGTGTGGCACGGGGGCAGGGCCATGCCGTCGACCTCGCTGGGGTTCCAGGCGCTGACGATCAGGCGCCGGCTGTCGGGGTTGCGCTTGA
This sequence comes from Deinococcus aerophilus, assembly GCF_014647075.1. Taxonomy (NCBI): domain Bacteria; kingdom Thermotogati; phylum Deinococcota; class Deinococci; order Deinococcales; family Deinococcaceae; genus Deinococcus; species Deinococcus aerophilus. The sequence goes on from NZ_BMOM01000018.1 coordinate 25,069, forward strand.
TCTGGTCGATCACCCGGGCAATCTGGTCGATGGGGGTGCCTTCACGGGGATCGGGCCATTCCCGCCACTGGACGCCGTAAACGGGGCCGAGTTCACCGTGTGGAATCAGGTTCAGGCGCAGCAACTGAGCGTCGATGGAAACGACCTGAAAGGCATAGCCCTGGAAGTCGCCGGGCAGCCCGCTGAGGACCTGGGCGACGGTGTCCCGGCCCAAGTGCACGGTGGTGGTCCCGTCGGGCGCGGTGACCTGCAGGGCGGTCGGATGGGCCTGGCAGGCATAGAATTCCACCTCGTCTTTCCGGAGCCAGACGGTGGTGTCGGGACCGTACTGGGCCGCGCCGTAGTAGCTGAGGTCAAGGACGAAGTTGGGCCAGTCCTTCTGCTTGTAGAACCAGTGTGGAAGCGTGCGGGCGTCCTGTATAAAGCGCGCGGGATCGTGCCAGACCGGGTGGACGGTAATGCCGCGCGCACCCAGGTCGGGGTAGCCGGGGTCCGCGGGATCGTGGCAGGCCTGCATCAGCCGGGTCCACAGCTGAGCGAGCCGAACGCCTTCTTCGTCGAGCTGAAGGTGGTCGGTCTGGTAGGTCCCGGCATAGGGGGCCGGCACCACCTGCGGGCGCGGGTCGATGAGCACGGCTTCACGGTCCAGGCGGTAGGGGACGCGCCACTCGTCCCAGATGGTGACACCGTGATCGTTGAGGTAGGAGATGTTGCTGCTGCCCTTGAGAAACCACAGCAATTCGTGGATCACGGACTTGAGGTGCACCTTCTTGGTGGTCACGAGGGGAAAGCCTGCCTGGAGGTCAAAACGCATCTGGTACCCGAACACGCTGCGGGTGCCGGTGCCGGTCCGGTCCGCCTTGTCGACGCCATGGTCGAGAATGTGCCGCATCAGGTCGAGGTAGGACTGCATGGCAGACAGTGTAGGCAATCGGGCCGGGACCCCGGCCCCGGGGGCGCGCACCATTGCCCGGCCCGGCCCGTGGAAAGATGACGGACAACCATGACCACCATTCCTTCCATCCTCCGACCCGCCTCCTACGTGTCCGGCACCTGGCACGCCAACGCCGACGGCCAGACCCTGGTGGACGCCGTGTATGGCCGTCCCATCGCCGTGATCTCCTCAGAGGGGGTGGACTTTGCCGGGGCACTGGCCTACGGCCGCGAGCGCGGCGCGGCGCTGAGAAAGATAACCTTCCACACGCGGGCGCGGATCCTGAAGGCCCTGGGCCTGTACCTGATGGAGCGCAAGGAGGAGTACTACGCCCTGAACCTGTTCACCGGCGCGACCCGCCGCGACGGCTGGGTGGACATCGAGGGCGGCATCGGCACACTGCTGAGCTACGCGAGCATGGCCCGGCGCGAGCTGCCCGACGAGCGCTTTTTGCCCGAGGGCAAGGTCGAGCGCCTGGGCCGGGCCGGAACCTTCGTGGCCCGCCACCTGCTCGTGCCGCGCGAGGGCGTCTCGGTGCAGATCAACGCCTTCAACTTTCCGGTGTGGGGCATGCTGGAAAAACTCGCGCCCGCCTTTATCGCCGGGATGCCCAGCCTGGTCAAGCCCGCGCCGCAGACCGCCTACCTGACCGAACGGGTGGTGCGCGACATCATCGCGTCGGGCCTGCTGCCCGAGGGGGCGCTGCAGCTGGTGGTCGGCGAGCCCGGCGACCTGCTCGACCACGTGCGCGAGCAGGACCTGGTGGCCTTTACCGGCTCGGCGGCGACGGCGGCCCGCCTGAAGGTGCACCCGAACCTGATAGCCCATTCGGTGCCCTTCAATGCCGAGGCCGACAGCCTGAACGCCTCGGTGCTGGGCCTGACGGTGACGCCCGACAGCCCCGAGTTCACGTTGTATGTCAAGGAGGTGGCCCGCGAGATCACCGGCAAGGCAGGCCAGAAATGCACCGCCATCCGCCGCGCCATCGTGCCGTCGGGTCTGGTGGAGGCCGTCACCGAGGCGCTGAGAAAGGAACTGGGCAAGGTCACCCTGGGCGACCCGGCGCGCGACGACGTGCGCATGGGCGCCCTGGTGAGCGTGGAACAGCGCGACCGCGTGCGGGAAACGCTGACGCAGCTGGGCCGGGAGGCGCGCGTGGTGATCGGCGGTGCGGAGGGTGAACTGCGCGGCGGCGACCGCGAGAAGGGGGCCTTCCTCGACCCCACCGTGCTGCTGTGCGACTCCCCCCTGACGGCGACGGGGCCGCACGAGCTGGAAGCCTTCGGGCCGGTGGCGACGCTGCTGCCCTACGACACGCTGGACGACGCCATCACGCTGGCCCGTCTGGGCCGGGGCTCGCTGGCGGGCAGCGTGATTACCCACGACCGCGCCGAGGCGACCGAGCTGGTCCTGGGGCTGGCAAGCACGCACGGCCGCCTGCTGGTCCTCAACCGCGACGACGCCAAGGAGAGCACCGGCCACGGCTCGCCGCTGCCGCAGCTGCTGCACGGCGGCCCGGGCCGGGCGGGCGGCGGCGCGGAACTGGGCGGCATTTCCGGGGTCAAGCACCACATGAACAAGGTGGCCGTACAGGCCGACCCCACCACCCTGAGCGCGATCACCCGCGAGTACGTGCCGGGCGGCGAGGTCACCGAGGACGTGGTTCACCCGTTCCGCAAGACCTTTGACGAAATTCAGGTCGGGGACAGCCTGCTCACGCACCGCCGCACCGTCACCGAGGCGGACATCGTGAACTTCGCGGGCCTGACTGGGGACCATTTCTATGCCCACGTGGACGAGATCGGGGCGAAAGAGGGCATCTTCGGGCGGCGGGTGGCGCACGGCTACTTCCTGATCTCCGCCGCCGCCGGCATGTTCGTCTCGCCCGCGCCGGGGCCGGTGCTGGCGAACTACGGCCTGGAGAACCTGCGTTTTGTGGAGCCGGTGGGGATCGGCGACACCATCCGCACCCGCCTGACCTGCAAGCGCAAGATCCGCAAGGACCTGCGCCCGGAGGAAACGCGCCCCACCGGCGTGGTGGAGTGGCACGCCGAGATCACCAACCAGAACGACGAACTGGTGGCCACCTACGACATCCTGACCCTGGTGGTGCGGGCCCGCGACGGCTTTGACCCGGCGCAGGAAGAGGGGCAGACCGCCCAGGCCTGAGGGTTCTGTTGTCTCCAGGGAAGTACCCCGGTGGGCACGCCCATCCCGTTACCCTCCGGGCATGTCTTCCCTGATCACCGGACTGGACCATGTGCAGATCGAGGCCCCGGCGGGGTGTGAGGCCGCCGCCCGCGCCTTCTTCGGAACCTTCCTGGGCCTGCGCGAGCTGCAGAAGCCCGCGCCGCTGCAGGCCCGCGGTGGCGTATGGTTTGCCCTGCCAGATGGGCGGCAGCTGCACGTGGGCGTGACCCCCGACTTCGTGCCGCGCGAGAAGGGCCATCCGGGGCTGCGCTGCGCCGACCTCGCCGCCTTTCAGGTCCACTGCGCGGCCCACGGAGTCACCTGCCGCGTAGACGCCGAGGCCGGGGTGGCCCGCGTATTCCTGCAGGACCCCTTTGGCAACCGGCTGGAGGTGGTGCAGGGGGGCCATGCCAGCGTCCCGCATATCTAGACAGACAGTCAGTTATAAAGGGATCTGATCGACACTCACCCTGTCAGAAGGCCCACTTTCTGGACTCCTGATGAAGGGCGTATGAATTTCGTCACGTCGGCCTTTATGAGGACGGATATGATGCCTCATGTGATTAAGACCGATTCCGTTTCTGCGCTGGTGGAGAAAATTCATAACCGCAGTGCCCGAGTAGGCGTAGTGGGGCTGGGCTATGTGGGCCTGCCCTTCCTCGTCGAGAAGGCCAAAGTGGGTTTCCACGTGGTCGGCATTGACCGCAGTTCCGAGCGTACGGGAATGGTGGCGCGTGGCGAGAACTACATCGGCGACGTGCGGGACGAGGATCTGAAGGCCGTCGTTGAGGCGGGCTGCGTCTCAACGACCACCGACTTCGAGGTGGTTCCCGAGCTGGACGTGATCGTAATCTGCGTGCCCACGCCGCTGGACCGCAACCTGAGCCCCGATCTGAGTTACGTGCGCAGCGTGACCGCCGAGATCGCGGCCCGCCTGCGTCCGGGCCAACTCATCAGCCTGGAAAGCACCACCTACCCTGGCACCACCGAAGAGGTCATGAAGCCGATCCTGGAAGCGGGCGGCCTCAAGGCGGGCGTGGACTTTTTCCTGGCGCACTCGCCCGAGCGGGTCGATCCGGGCAATGCCCGATACACCACCAAGAACACGAACAAGGTCGTGGGCGGCAACGATCCGGCCAGCCTGGAAGTTGCCGTGACCTTCTACCGCCAGACCATTGATCATGTCGTTCCGGTAAGCAGCGCCAAAACCGCCGAGATGGTCAAGGTTTATGAGAATACCTACCGGGCCGTGAATATTGCGCTGGCCAACGAGCTTACCCTGCTGTGCGACCGCATGGGCATCTCGGTGTGGGAGGTGCTGGATGCGGCCTTCACCAAGCCCTTCGGTATCATGCCCTTCTACCCCGGTCCCGGTGTGGGCGGCCACTGCATCCCGCTGGACCCACACTACCTGGAGTGGAAGGCGCGGGAATACAACTTCCAGACGCACTTCATTGCGCTGGCCGGCGAGACCAACCGCAAGATGCCCGAGTTCGTGGTGGACAAGGCTGCACGTGTGTTGAACGGCGCACGCAAGGCACTGAACGGGTCTAAGGTGCTGTTGCTGGGTATGGCGTACAAGGGTGATTTGGACGATTACCGCGAGTCGCCAGCATTACAGATTTACCGTCTATTGAAGCTGGCTGGAGCGGATGTGTCCTTTCACGATTCTTGGACGCCGGAAGTCGATGAGCACGGTGTGCAGGCCACCAGTATTGAATTGACCGATAAGATCCTGAGAGACGCCGATCTGGTGATCATCACGACCAAACACAGCAACGTGGATTACGCCAACGTGGTTGAGCAGTCGCAGGCCGTGCTGGACACCCGCTATGCCACCCGTGGATTGACGAGCGACAAGGTGACCCTGCTGTGAGCGCTCAGACTTCTGAACAGAAACGCTTTGGTCTGACCGGCGTTTCCGGGTACATTGCGCCCCGGCACCTCAAGGCCATCAAGGACACCGGCAACGTGTTGACGGCGGCCCTGGATCCTTTCGATTCAGTCGGCATCATGGACTCGTATTTTCCGGACGCCGAGTTCTTTACCCAGCCGGAGATCTTCGAGCGCTATCTGTACGATGCGCGCCGCCAGGGGATGGGCATGGATTATATGGGCATCTGTAGCCCCAACTATCTGCATGACCCGCACATTCGCATGGCGCTGCGGGCCGGGGCCGACGCCCTGTGCGAGAAGCCCATCGTGCTGAACCCGGAAGACATCACCGCCCTCAAGGAAGTGGAGGAGGAGACCGGGCGGCGGGTGTGGACCATCCTGCAGCTGCGTGCGCACGCAGCACTGGAAAAGGTCAAGGCCGAGCTGAACCCCAGCAGCGGTGACAAGTACGACGTGGACCTGTCATACATGACCAGCCGGGGAACGTGGTACCTGCGCAGCTGGAAAGGCCGCACTGAGGAAAGTGGCGGGCTGGCGACCAACATCGGGGTGCATTTCTTCGACATGCTGAGCTGGCTGTTCGGGGACATCGAGCACGTGGAGGTTCACCAGCGCAGCGAGACCGTGTGTGCCGGCTATCTGGAACTGGAACGCGCGCGCGTGCGCTGGTTCCTCTCCATTGATCCCACTTACCTGCCCGAGGAGCAGATTGCCAAAGGCCAGCGCACCTACCGGTCCATCACCATTGACGGTCAGGAGGTAGAATTTAGCGAGGGCTTCACCGATCTGCATACTGAGGTCTACCGCCGCACGCTGGCGGGCCAGGGCTTTAGCTTGGACGACACGTACCAAGCGATTGCCACGGTGGCCCAGATTCGCTCCGTCCCCTTGAGTAGCCCAACAACAGGAAGCCGACACTTCCTTCTTAGATGAATATCCTGTGGTGCACGGTGGCTACCGTAGTTCATAACTGGAGTGGAATAGATGTCCATGTCAGAGACTAATGTGGTGATTTTTGGCTACAATTTCCCGCACAAGAAAACCCAGGATCTTGTTTTTAGCCTTCTAGGCCAAGGCTTTAAAATTAGTGCTCTAATTGCTGCCGACGCGGTTAAATTAAATATTTCGGAGTCGACAGTCAGAACGAAAATTAAGCACATTGGTCTGCTTAATCCGGCTGAATATGCAGGTCATTTGGGCATTGAATTCGTTAACCTGCCACATAATTCTAGGCGTTGTGAACAATACCTTCGTGAATTGAAGCCCGCCTTGGGAATCATTGGCGGCGCGAGAATTATCAAGCAGCCTATCATTGAGCGTTTCTCCGTGGGCATTGTTAATGTGCATCCGGCCCTTTTGCCTGAAGTCAGGGGGTTGGACTCAATGCTGTGGTCTATAATGCATGATATTCCTCTGGGTGTAACTGCACATCTGATTGATGCCCGAATTGATCTCGGGCAGGGTCTAATCAGGAAACTTCTTCCAGTCTACCAAGATGATACTATCTTTGATTTGAGTGAGAGAATCTATGATAGCCAGATTGATATTGCAGCAGCAAGTCTTTTTAAAGCTCTGAATGGTGATACGTGGAGTATCGAGAATGAAATCTATTACGGCAAGATGACGCCGGAATATGAGCAGCAGGCGCTGGCCCGACTGAATGAGTACAAGGCACATCAACACCGCGAAAAGGAGATGTATGTCGGCTGAACAGGTCAGGACCATTCCTATTCTTGATCTTGAGCCAGAGATCGACGAGCTGCGCCCCGAGATCATGGCGGCCATCGGGCGCGTGCTGGACCGCACCGATTTCATCATGGGCGAGGATGTCCACCTGTTTGAGCAGGAGGTCGCCGCGTACCTGGGCGTCAAGCACGCCATCGGCGTGAACAGCGGCACCGACGCGCTGGTGATCGCCCTGCGTGCCCTGGGGATCGGCCCCGGCGACGAGGTCATCACCACGCCGTTTACCTTCTTCGCCACCGCCGAGAGCATCAGCATGGTGGGGGCAAAGCCGGTGTTCGTGGACATCGATCCAGCCACGCTGAACCTGAACCCGGAGTTGATCGAGGCGGCCATCACCCCGGCCACCCGCGCCCTCATGCCCGTTCACCTGTACGGCAACCCGGTGGACATGACCCGCATTATGGAAATCGCCCACAAGCACGGCCTGAAGGTGGTCGAGGACTGTGCCCAGAGCTTCGGCGCCCGCTGGCAGGGCCAGCAGACCGGCACTATGGGAGACTTTGGTGCGTACTCCTTCTTTCCCAGCAAGAACCTGGGGGCCTACGGCGACGGCGGGTTGCTGGCGACCAATGATGACGCTCTGGCCGACACCGCCCGGATGCTGCGCGTTCACGGCAGCCGCAAGAAATACCACAACGAAACCGTGGGCTACAACAGCCGCCTGGATACCCTTCAGGCAGCCATCCTGCGGGTGAAGTTGCCGCACATTGAGAAGTGGAATGCCCACCGCCGCAAGGTGGCCCGGCAGTACAACGAGGGACTGAAAGGGCTTGTGGGGATTGTGACGCCTGAACTGACGGACGGCCACGCCTTTCACCAGTACACCATTCGGGTGCAGAACGGGCGGCGGGACGAGTTACAGCAGAAATTGGCAGAGCAGGGCATCGGGACCATGGTGTACTATCCGATTCCGCAGGACGAACTGCCAATTTATAAGGGGCAGTACCCAACGTATGAACACAGCAGGCTGGCGGCGAAGGAAGCGTTGAGCTTGCCGATTGGGCATGTGATTCCGATGGGCACGGTTGAGGCCGTGATCCGGGCTTTGAAGGCCATGCTGAAGACATGAAAGCGGTGATGGCGGCTCCGGCTCTGAAACGGGTTGGGACCTTGATGGGCGGGACAGTGTTGGGACAGTTGGCAGTCTTTGCGGTTACGCCCATCCTGACCCGGCTCTATGCGCCCGAAGCCTTCAATGACTTCGGCATTTATTTGGCGATATCTGGCGTTTTTTCGGTGATTGCCACTTTGAGATTAGAGGCCGCCATCCCTATCGCAAGGGATAATGCTGATGCGTTTAATTTAACGCGAGTAGCCTTTAAAACTAGTTGTGTCATCGCCATCTTGGCCATTATGCTGACCTTCTATGTTCTGTCAACAGGTTTCTTAGTCGTCAAAAGTAATCCTCTAATCTTCTCTCTCCTAGTTGGAATATCTGTATTATTAATTGGTGCTTTCCAGGCCATCTCTGCTTTACAGGTTCGGCACGACGGATATAGTGTAATTGCACGTGCTAAAGCTGCGCAGGGAGGAGTTCTTGCTTTCGGGCAGGTGGCAATAGGGTTCTTATTTTCGGCACCTATAGCGTTAGTGATGGGTGACGTCTGCAGTCGCATTGCAGGTCTAAGCAGCTCATTAAATCTATACCGCCGGGAGACTAAAGTTCAATCTGTTCAAAATAATTTAGTTGTTTTAAGTAATTACCTGAACTTTCCGAAATTTAGTGCTCCAGCTGCGCTGATTAATTCGTTAGGGACGCAGGCTCCAATATTTCTACTGGGTATATTTTTTACGCCTTCTTCTGTGGGCTTTTATGTTTTTGCCAACAGATTAATTGCAATTCCAGTATCGCTTATTGCTACTACTTTAGGGCAAGTTTTCCTAGGCGAGTTAGGAAAGGCACTTTCCTCAGGATCTTCAATTTTTACAGTGGTTTCTCGATACTTTAGAATAAGTATATTGCTGGTGATTTGCTTTAGCTTAGTAAGTATTCCACTAAATACTTTATTATCTCCTTTTATCTTAGGTGATAAATGGCGCGCGTCAATTCCAATTATAAATGCCCTTTTGATAATGGCAATTTTCCAAGTGCCTATCTCTACCATATCGCAAACTTTAAACTCGTTGGGGCGCAATTCTTGGCAACTAGCCTGGGATATTATAAGGATTGTTTTAGTTACAGCAGCCATCTCTTTTTCCTCGATATTCTCCAAGAATCTTAACTTGGTTATCTATGTTTATGTGACTGCAAGCATTGTAGCTTATATAATCCTACTCGGGCTAATATACTCGAGCGTGAAACGGCACATCGTACTAGATCCATCCAGATCTGAAGCGAGCAGAAAGTGAATAGTAATTCTGCTATAATCGGCCAATATTATTTTAATAGGCCAGAATTGCGTGCAAATGTAAACTTTGTTGGAGAATCCTATTCATCTTTGGACTTATTTGGAATATTTATAAATTCTTGGTCATGTACTTTGTGCTTAACTTGATGGATCTTTACTCAAAAATATTACCATATGCAGTTGCCGCCTCCTGTGGAATGGTATATTTATATGTTTTAATGAATGCGGGAGTCATTACAACATTTTTCACTCATGGATTATTAATCCTATTTGCACTGTTGATAGTGTACAAGGAGGAAGAATGACATACGATGTAGCTCACCTTACTATCTTACACGAGATCGACGACAATAGAATTTTTCATAAAGAAGTCCAGTCTTTACGGAAATTGTACAAAGTTTTACTTGTAGCCCCAGAAAGCAATATTGAAATCTCTGATTCGATTTCTTTTAAGAAGAGAAGGGGCATCAAAAGAGCGCTCGCTCATATAGATATATTAAGACTGGCTTATAAAAGCAAGGCACAAATCATACACTATCATGATCCCGAACTATTTTTCGTAGCCGGTATACTGAAGCTGTGCCAAAGAACAATTATATTCGACTCTCACGAAGATGTGCCTCAAGACATGCTGAATAAGCCGTACCTAAACTCATTATTGCGCATTGTGTTTTACACAGCATTAATCGGCATTACAAAAATCATAGGATTATGGTTCGATGCCATCATATGTGCGACGGAAGAAATCGCATCGCGTTTCCCAGCACATAAAACTACTGTGGTTAAAAATTTCGCAAGAGGCTCGGAATTCTCCAGTGATACGATTAATATTAATCCCCTGGAAATGGAATACGATTTCATTTACGTCGGCACAATTAGTGAAGATAGGGGGATCCTGCAAATATTGGAATCTTTGAGTAAAATCAAAAGTAACAGAAAGATCAAGTCCATCGTAGTTGGTCCGATACATTCTTCCTCTTTAGAAAGAAAAATCAAAGAGATGTCTAAGGATATTGATGTTACTTTTACCGGAAGTCTATCGAGACGAAAACTGCTTTCATTTTTAAGTGCCTCAAAAATCGCCATGGTAACACTACATCCTACGTCAACTTATATAGAAAGTTTACCAGTTAAACTTTTTGAATATATGATGGCTGGACGTCATATTATTGCGTCAAATTTTTCAAAATGGAAGAGTATAGCAGGTGAAATTGATAATATAGAATTTGTAGATCCACTTGATACTGACGTAATAGCGAATGCCATGCAAAATGGACTCAAAATTACATCGAACGAATATTCAGCAAACGCCAGAAAATCAATGCAGTTCGCTCAGGCCAATTATTCCTGGGAATCCCAAGCGGCAATACTATTTGAGGTTTATAGGAGATTAAATCGTGAAAAAAATAGTCATAGTGAATCCGTTCGATGAAATACCGGGTGAAACAGATGTACCTACACGATACAGTACGATATTCAATTTGCTGACGGAAGATTCATGGCAAGTTACGTGGCTCACAGCTTCATTTGGGCACCGAAAAAAGAGACGTCGGATTAATGACAATCCTAATATCATTTTGTTTCCGGTACCCGCGTACGAAAACTTAAGCATAAGAAGAATTTTCAGTCACTTCTCTTATAGCATACAAGTGTTAATCTATTTATTAAAAACTAGCGACGAGAGGACACTAGTCTTAGTTAGCCATCCCTTAATTTCTCCTGCCTACTACTTATATCTATTGAATAAGTACAGAAAGATAGGGGGATACATAATCGACTTTCAAGATAGCTGGCCAAAATCAATCCTACCACACTATTTGAAATTGCTCGCAATTCCACTGGATTCATTGACACGAATGGTCAGCAGATCTTCCATGAAAAATATTGCGGTAGCGAAGTACTACTTGTCGGAGAGGGATATCTTAGGGGAAACTATCTACTTAGGAATAGATTCTAACAGCGTCAAGTATCGTAAGGTGTCAAAGAACAATAAGATTATTAAATTCGTTTTCGCTGGATCCCTTGGAAGACAATATGATTTAGATTCTCTTTACGAAGTGATTAAGCGCCTTAATAGAAATGAGTATACATTTACCATCGATATAGCTGGATATGGGAATCTCCCCGAAAATTTATCCATGTCAAATGTCAAATTTCATGGAGTATTAAACAGAGATCAGTTAACTGAGTTACTATTATCAAATCACTGCGGTCTAAATTTGATTGCTTCAGGTTCACACATAGCGTTACCAAACAAAGTTGCAGAATACTTTTTTCACGGTCTGAGTATCATAAACGGCTCTAGCGGTGAGTTAGAGGAGCTTGTCGAGAACAACAATTTGGGCACCAATTATCAACCTGGCGACGTCGATTCACTATACGATGCTTTCATTGTAGAAATAAAAAAACATCAGAACGCAGAATATACCGAAGAAGAAATAAATCGGTTTGCGATTCATCATTTCTCACGCTCGAATATTTATCCAAAGTTACTGACAATACTCAACGCAGCATATGAAGATCTTGAGCTAAGATTATGATTAAAACAATTCTCGACAAGGTACTGGCCGCCATGCTATTCGTGGCACTGCTTCCGCTATGGATTATTTTGAGCATAATCATATATAAAAAATTAGGCACGCCTGTACTATTCAGTCAAAAGAGACCTGGTCTACGTGGCAAACCCTTTACTATGTATAAGTTCCGTACCATGAGTAACGCAGTTGATAACTACGGCCGACCGTTGCCGGACAGCGAGCGCTTGGGGCCTTTAGGTCGCTTCTTACGCTCTTCTTCGTTGGATGAACTGCCCGAATTATTTAATGTTTTACGCGGAGACATGAGCCTAGTGGGTCCACGCCCACTGCTAATGGAATATCTAGAACGCTATACCCCTGGACAGGCACGACGGCACGAGGTCCGGCCGGGCATCACCGGTTGGGCACAAGTTAACGGTCGAAATGCCATTTCATGGGATGAGAAGTTCAGACTGGACGTGTGGTACGTTGACAATCACACTGTTGCGCTAGATATAAAAATTCTGTGGCTAACCGTGAAAAAGGTGTTTAAACGGGAAGGCATCAGCGCAGAAGGAGAGGCGACTATGTCAAAGTTTGAGGGCCGTCCTCGAAGCGACGTATGAGCAAAGTGCTAGTAGTGGGTGCAGGCGGACATGCCAAGGTCGTAATCGCAACTCTCCGCGCGGCAGGGTGGGATGTGATCGGGGTGCTGGATGACCGCCCCGAATCCTGGGGCAACTCGGTGCTGGGTTACCCCGTGCATGGCGGTCTGGACGGTCTAAAGGGAACGCGGCACCGCGCCGTCCTTGCCATCGGCAATAACGCAGTGCGGCGCGATATCGCCGCCCGGTTTCCAAACACAGAATGGACCTCAGCCATCCATCCGGCAGCCACCGTGCATGAAAGCGTTCAGGTAGGACCGGGAACGGTCATCTTTGCAGGCGCGGTAATCCAGCCGGATACGGTACTAGGCAGTCAAGTCATCGTGAATACAGGCGCGACGGTGGACCATGACTGCGTGCTGGAAGATTACGTGCATGTGGCCCCCGGCACCCAGCTGGCGGGCGGTGTGCAGCTGGAAGAGGGCGCATTTCTGGGCATCGGCAGCGTGGTCACGCCGGGCATCCGAGTCGAAAAGTGGACAACTGTTGGAGCGGGGTCTGTAGTGATCCGGTCTTTGCCTGCGCACTGTGTGGCGGTAGGCGTGCCTGCCCGAGTCCGAGAGGAGACAAAATCATGACGAATACAGCCACTACAACCCTGGACCGCACCCTGGCCCCCTGGCCCGTCTTCGAGCCCGACGAGATTGAGGCTGTTACGGAAGTGCTGCGCTCCGGCAAGGTCAACTACTGGACCGGCACCGAGGGCCGCGAGTTCGAGAAGGAATACGCCGCCGTGCTGGGCGTGCCCTACGCGGTAGCGCTGCACAACGGTACGCAGGCGCTGGAGCTGGCGCTGTACGCCCTGGGCGTGGGCGAGGGAGATGAGGTCATCACCACGCCGCGCACCTTCATCGCCTCGGCCAGCGCCGCCGTGATGCGCGGGGCAACTCCCATCATGGCCGACATTGACCGCGACAGCGGTAACATCACTGCCGAAACCATCCGCGCCGTCCTTACCCCGCGTACGCGGGCCATCATCGTGGTGCATCTGGCCGGGTGGCCCGCCGACATGGCCCCGATTATGGACCTGGCCCGCGAACACAACCTGTACGTCATCGAGGACTGCGCCCAGGCGCACGGGGCAAAGTATGGCGGACAGCATGTGGGGACCATCGGGCATGTGGGCTGCTTCTCGTTCTGTCAGGACAAGATCATGACCACCGGGGGCGAAGGCGGCCTGCTCGTCACACACGACGAGGATCTGTGGCGCAAGGCCTGGTCCTTCAAGGACCACGGCAAGAGCTTTGACGCCGTGTACCACCGCGAACACCCGCTGGGCTTCCGCTGGCTGCACGAGTCCTTCGGCACCAACTGGCGCATGCTGGAGGTCCAGGCGGCCATCGGACGGCTGCAACTGCGCAAGCTGCCGGAGTGGACCCGCCAGCGTCAGGCCAACGCGCGGGTTCTGCAGGACCGCTTCTCGGCCCTGAGTGCCCTGCGCGTGCCCCAGACCCCCGAGGGTTCTGAACACGCCCAGTACAAATTCTATGTGTACGTGCGCCCCGAGCGACTGCGCGCAGGTTGGGACCGTGACCGGATCATGGCCGAGGTGGTGGCGCGCGGCGCACCGTGTTACACCGGCACCTGTTCCGAGATCTATCTGGAAAAGGCCTTCGTGAACGCGGGCCTCGGCCCCGCCGAGCGTCTGCCCGCCGCGCAGGAACTCGGCGAGACCTCGCTGATGTTCCTGGTCCACCCGACCCTGACCGAAGAGGACATGCACGCGGTGGCGGATGTGGTGACCGATGTACTAAATGAGGCCACAGCTTAAATCTGGCGTCCTATAATGGTGGGAAGAGCAACGGTCCTGTAAAAGAAGTTGTGGAAAGCGCCGGGCTCCTCGCTGTAGGTAGGAGCGCCGAATTACCGAATGGCCATTCAGTCCCGACTGTTCCTGAACGGGCAGTGGCAGGTGTGGTGCAGTGGGGGAGGGGACACATGAGTGAAGGCAACAGGCCGGCCATAGACAGCACTGCCAGCAAGTGGACGCTGGATCTGGTCGTCTTCAGCGTGGCGGCATTGTTCGCCTATGTGCTGCGCTTGGACGGCGACCTGACCGGGGTGGGCCGCGACGTCCTGCTCTATCTGCTCATCGGGGTGCCGGTCAAGGCCGCCGTGCTGGGCCTGTTCGGACTCAACCGCCACATCTGGCGTTATGTCACCTTCGAGGACCTGGGGCGGCTGACGCGGCTGGTGGGGCTGGTCACGCTCGTCATGCTCCTCCTGACCCCGCTGCTGCGGCTGTGGCTGTTCGTGCCGTGGACCGTGCCGCTGTTCGAGGGTGTGCTCGCGCTGGCGATGCTCTCGGGGCTGCGTCTGCTCACGCGCTGGCGGCTGGATCAACGCCGACACAATGGCGGCCCCCGCTGGGAGCGCCGTCGCCGCAGCCGCCCCGAAGACGACGCCTCGCCCAGCGCCATCCGCGTGCTCATCGCCGGGGCCGGGGACGCCGGACGCCTGATGGCCGCCGAGCTGATGCGCTTTCCGGACAACGGCATGTTGCCGGTGGGCTTCATTGACGATGCGGCCGACAAACGGGGCATGCACCTGATCGGTCTGCCGGTGCTGGGCGGCCTGGACCATCTGGCGGCAGCCGTCCAGCAGACCGGGGCCACCATCCTGATCATCGCCATGCCCTCGGCGGGCGGCACGGTAATCCGGCAGTACGTGAACGCGGCGCGGGAGGCGGGCATCACGGCCCGCACCGTGCCGGGGCTTTACGAACTGCTGGGCGGGCACGTCACCACCAACCAGCTGCGCGAGGTCAGCGTGGAGGACCTGCTGCGCCGGCCCCCGGTGGCCCTGGACCAGAGCAGCATTGCCGGCTACCTGCGCGATCAGACCGTGCTCGTTACCGGGGCGGGCGGCTCCATCGGCTCGGAGCTGGTGCGCCAGCTGGTGCGCTTTCAGCCGACCCGGCTGGTGCTGGTAGGCCGCGGCGAGAACAGCATCTTCGCCATCGAGCAGGAGATGCGCCGCGACTGGCCCGAGGTCGAGGTGGTGGCCCTGATCGCGGACGTGCGTCAGCAGGGGCGTCTGGAGAACATCTTCCAGACCTACCGGCCCACCGTGGTCTTCCACGCCGCCGCCCACAAGCATGTGCCCCTGATGGAAGCGGCGCCCAGCGAGGCCATTCACAACAATGTCTTTGGCACCCGCAACGTCGCCGAGCTGTGCCTGAAGTACGGCGTGGCCCGCCTGGTGAACATCTCCACCGACAAGGCCGTGAACCCGACCTCCGTCATGGGGGCGAGCAAGCGGGTGGCCGAGATGGTGATTGCCGAGGCCGCCGGGCGGGCCGCACCGGGGCAGGCCTTCATGTCGGTGCGCTTCGGCAATGTGCTGGGCAGCCGGGGCAGCGTGGTGCCCACCTTCCTGCAGCAGATCCGTCAGGGCGGTCCGCTGACCATCACCCACCCCGACATGACCCGTTACTTCATGACCATCCCCGAGGCCAGCCGCCTGGTGCTGCAGGCGGGCGGGCTGGCCGACAACGGCACGGTGTACCTGCTGAACATGGGCGAACCGGTGCGGATTCTGGACCTCGCGCAGGACGTGATCCGCCTGTCGGGAGCGCAGGACGTCGAGGTGGTGTTCTCGGGCGTGCGCCCCGGCGAGAAGCTGTACGAGGAACTGCTCACCAGCGGCGAGAACGTGGGGGCCACCCGCCACAGCGAGATCTTCTCGGCCCCGCTGCAGGAACCGGATTCGGGTCAGCTCAGACATCTGCTCGGCGCACTGCAGGCGGCGGCGGACGGTCAGGACGGCCAGGCCATCCGCGGGCTGCTCCACGAAGCGATTCACGAGAGCAAGTTGCAGGCGTAGGCCGCAGAGAAAGCTATGGCGTGCGGCGGCTGGAGTTCGTGCCAGCCGCCGCACGTGCATGCTGGCCCGGGTCTTGCCTCAGGGGTGACTCAGCATGGTGGCGGCACAGCATGCAGTGACGTGCACGCCCAGGTCCGGTGCGGCCACGCCAGCGCCTGGGATGAGGACAGAGCAGCGGCCCGCCCGGGGCACTGCTCTGTTTCAGGGGATGAATTGGATATGGACCGCGGGCGCCCACTTCAGCGGGCGAGCTGGGTTCAGCTGCGGTCCGGGTGGGGGCTGGCCAGCGCTTCTGGCCGGGCCGCAGCGGCGTAGGCCGTGTTGTAGTAGTAGTACGCATCGTTGCTGCGCGTGACCTTGTTCAGCACGATGCCCAGCACCCGCACGCCGGCCACGCGGGCGTTCTGCAGGCTGCGCTCCACATCGGCCAGGCGGGTCTTGCCGTTTTCGACCACCAGGATCACGCCGTCGGTGTGGGGGGCCACCGCCAGGGTATCGGGCAGCCCGAGCATGGGCGGCGTGTCGATAAGCACAAAGTCGTAGCCCTGTGCCCAGCCCTCCAGCGAGGTGCGGAAGGCGGGCTGGTTGAGGATGCCGCTGCCGCCGTCCCCGCGCTGCGGAGTACCGGCGGGCAGCAGGTCCACGTTGGGCCCCACGCCCGTGGCATGCGCCGCGCCGGGGCGCAGGAACATCTCAGTGAGGGTGGCGGCGGGCGGCAGCGTGGGGTCGGTGCCGGGCAGCGGGTGGGTCGCCAGGCGATCGGGACCCCAGACCTTGAGCTGGGTGGGGCGGCGCAGGTCGGCGTCGATGACAAGCACCTTCTGGCCGCTGGCCCCCAGGCTCTCGGCCAGCGCGGCGGTCACCGAACTCTTGCCCTCGCCGGGGTATGAGCTCGAGATCACCAGCCGGCGGTGGCTGCCCTCGCCCAGCGTGGACTGCACGTTGATGCGCAAAAAGCCCAGGCCCTCGTACAGCGGACCGCTGTGGCTGGCGGGCAGGAAGCCGCCGGCCAGCTGCTTGCGGCGCACCAGGGGCAGCTGGGCAAGGACCGGCAGACCCAGGGGCAGCAGATCCTCGGGGCCGTTGACCCGGCGGCGCAGGCTGTCACTCAGCAGCACGCCGCCGGTGACCAGAAACAGGCTCAGCAGCCCGGCCAGCGCCGCGTTGCGCAGCGGACGCGGCGAGACCGGGGCGCGCGGGGCCACCGGCTCGGCCACCGGAATCAGGGTACCGGTGGCCGCCGTTTCCAGCACCGCCATCTGCGACAGGTTCTGCAGCACCTGTCCGCGCGCGGAGATCAGGCTCTGGCGCTCCAGCGGGTCCCCGATGGACGCGATGCGCTCGGTCAGGTTCTGGAGCTGCGCCTGCAGGCTCTGGCGCGAGCGGGTCACGCTCTGCTTGGCCCGCGCGTTGTCCCACGCGAGCAGCGCAGCCACGCCCGCCTCGGCCAGCTGCTGGGCGGCCTGCGGGTTCTCGCCCTGCGCGCGGATCTCGTACACGCCGCGCTGCTGGGTGTCCAGCCGGGCCCGCACCTTCAGGCGGCTGAAGGTGTTGGCCGTCAGCTCGCGGTTCAGGTCGCTGCGGATCTGGGCGACCAGGGTGGGGTCGAGCCCGCTCTGCTCCAGGCGCTGGCCGATGTCGGTCACCAGATTGCGGCTGTGCAGCACCTGTTCCACCGCGCCCTGCGGCAGCGGCGGGGCGGTCACCAGCGTGTTGTTGATCAAGGAGTTCTGGGCGTTGTTGTCGACGGCGATGATGCTAGCGCTCGACTCATAGACCGGAGCTTCCCGTCCGGCAAGCCAGTACGTCAGGCCGGCCACCACCACGGGCGTCAGAATCAGCAGGGGGGCGTAGCGTCTGAGGGTGCCAAACACCTGCCGGAGGTCGATTTGATCCGCGTTGGCGGGCTGTGCGGGCGGGCTCTGCATTCACGCGCAGTTTAGGCGTATGTGCGGGGAATTGCCACACGAAAGCGGTCGTGTCTTAAGAGGCGACGGAAAGTTCACAGGCCGGGCCACCTGAAAAGATTGAGGAACCGGGTACGGAAATGACTTTGGAGATGGAATGGTCCTGACGGATCGGGCCTGGCCCACCGATTCGGGGGCAGGGATGGCAGGTGTGCTCCCGGCCGCGCCCTGTGAATGGGGGCGGCGCCCGTCCCATCCCGCAGGACAGGGGGCGCCGCCGCCGGAAACGGGGATTAGAGAACGCTCTTCACGACCTTCGCCACGTTCTCCACGCTGAAGCCGAACTTCTCGAACAGGACATTCGCCGGAGCGCTCGCGCCGAAGGTGTCCATGCCGATCACCGCGCCGTCCAGGCCGACCCACTCGTACCACGGCCCCCTGGAAGCGGCTTCGATGGCCACCCGCTTCACGCCGGGCGTGAGCACGCTGTCACGGTAGCCCACGTCCTGCTGCCGGAAGACCTCCATGCACGGCATCGAGACCACCCGGGCGGCCACGCCGCTGCCTTTCAGGGCCGCCGCCGCGTCCAGCGCCAGGCTGACCTCCGAGCCGCTGGCGATCAGGATCACCTGGGCGTCTTCTGCGTCCTGCATCACGTACGCGCCCCGGCGCACACCTTCCGGGTTGGCCGGCAGGATGGGCAGGTCCTGGCGGCTCAGGGCCAGCGCGGTGGGGCCCTTCTCGTATTCCAGGGCCATCTGCCACGCGGTCGCCGTTTCGTTGGCGTCGGCGGGGCGGATCACGTGGGCCCCCGGCACGGCGCGCAGCATGGCGAGCTGGTCGATGGGCTGGTGGGTCGGGCCGTCCTCGCCCAGGCCGATGGAGTCGTGGGTGAGCACGTACGTCACCGGCTGCATCTGGATGGCCGAGAGGCGGAAGGCGGGCTTGAGGTAGTCGGCGAACACCAGGAAGGTGCCGACCAGCGGGCGCACGCCGCCGTACAGCGACAGGCCGTTGGCGGCGGCGGCCATACCGAACTCGCGCACGCCGAAGTACACGTTGCGCCCGCCGTAGTGGTCGGCATTCAGGACCTCGGTGTCCTTGATGGTCGTCTTGGTGCTGCCCGAGAGGTCCGCGCTGCCGCCCATCAGGCCCGGCACCACGGCTGCGAGCGCGTTGATGACCTCCCCGCTGGCGTTGCGGGTCGCCACCGCCTTGCCGCCGACCTCGTAGGTGGGCAGGCTGGAGGCAAGGTCGGCGGGCAACTCACGGGCGAGCAGGGCGTCGACCTCGCGGCCCAGCTCGGGATGGGCCTCACGGTAACGCTTCATCAGGTCCTGCCACTCCTGTTCCTGCCGGGCGCCGCGCTCGGTGGCGTCCATGTGGCGGGCCACCTCGTCCGGCACGGTGAAGGCCGGGTACTCCCAGCCCAGGGCGGCCTTGGTGGCGGCCACGCCCTCGGCTCCCAGCGGTTCACCGTGCGCCTTGCTCGTGCCCGCGCGCGGGCTGCCAAAGCCGATGATGGTCCGCACCTGAATCAGCGTGGGCTGCGCGGTGTTGTTGCGCGCGTTGATGATCGCGGCGCGGATCTCCTCCAGGTTGGTGCCGTCCTCGACCTTCAGCACCTCCCAGCCGTAGGCGCGGTAGCGCGCGGCGGTGTCCTCGGACTCGGCCTTCTCGGTGGGGGTGTCCAGCTGAATGCGGTTGTCGTCGTGCAGCCAGATCAGCCGGCCCAGCCCCAGGTGCCCGGCCAGCGCGGCAGATTCGTGGTTGATGCCTTCTTGCAGGTCCCCGTCGCCCAGCACCGAGTAGGTGTAGTTGTCGAAGATCTCGAAGCCCTCGCGGTTGTACCGGGCGGCCAGGTGGCGCTCGGCCATCGCCATGCCCACCGTCATGGCCGCGCCCTGACCCAGCGGCCCGGTGGTGGCGTCCAGCCCCGGCGTGTGGAAGAACTCGGGGTGGCCGGGCGTCTTGCTGTTCCACTGCCGGAAATTCTTGAGTTCCTGCAGCGGCATGTCGTAACCGGTCAGGTGCAGCAGGCTGTAGATCAGCATGCTCGCGTGCCCCGCCGACAGCACGAAGCGGTCGCGGCCCGGCCAGTGCGGATTCTTGGGGTTGTGGCGCAGGAAGTCCTGCCAGACCACGTAGCCCATCGGGGCCATGCCCAGCGGCGCGCCGGGGTGGCCGCTGTTCGCCGCCTGCACGCCATCGATGGACAGCGTGCGGATGGTGTTGATGCTGAGCTGCTCGAGACCGCCTGGGGGGGGTGTGGACATGGGAGTCATCCTACCCTGTGGGAGGATGGTGTACCAAGTACACTTATAGACGTTGCGCTCATGTGTGTTCCGGTCTGGGGGGTGGGTCAGCCGGCGGGGGGTTCCAGAAGGACCTCATTCAGCACGGCGTGCAGCTGCTCTGCGGGCACGCCCGACGTCCGCAGCTGCCGCAGCAGGGCGCGCAGGTCCTGCAACTGGGCCTCCGGTCCAGTGACAAGGTCGGCGCGCACGCGGGTGCCCGCGCCGGCGCGGTTCTCGGTCAGGCCGTCCTCGCGCAGCAGGGCGTAGGTCTTGGCGACCGTATTGGGGGCCAAGCCCAGGGCGGCGGCCACGGCACGCACGGGGGGCAGGGCGTCACCGGGCCGCAGCGCTCCGTCCGCAACGGCGGCAGTCAGGACCTGCCGCAGCTGCAGGTAGGGAGGCGTGCCGTCGGTCTCCTGCAACCGGGAGACCAGCGTGTCCAGCAGCGGGGCGTGCTGTGCGGCGGGGTTGGGCATGCGAGCACCATCGGCTCCGGGCCACCACCTGTCAAGGGGCGGGCAGAAAGAAACCTCCGCGGGGGTCTGCGGAGGCGCGAGGGGGCGGTGTCTGGGGGCTGGGCCAGGGGTCGTGGCAAAGTCCCTTCCGGATCCCGACTGCGAACACACCATCGGCGTTCCTGTTCCGGTGACAGCAGAATACGCCGGAAACGTAATGGCGTCAAGCCAATCTGTGTATGTGGACCGAGTATAAGAAATCCTGAATACCCGGAGCTGCGGTGTTGATGACCGGGAAGCTGTCCCGCGCAGTGCATATGCACCGGTTCGGCCATTTGTCCTACGGTCCAGATTCGCCTTGTGGTCCCGCTGCCCCGGCCACATGGACCTTCCGTGCCTTCCAGAACGCCGACGCTCCCGCCGCCGCGCGCCTCGTCACGGACAGCGTGCGCGGCCACTGGACCTCTCTGCCGGAACAGTTCCGCGAGAGCGCCGACCCGCTGCGCCGCCGCCTCGTTGAGCTGGAAGGCAAGGAGGTCAAGGAGGTCATCGCCACGTGGCTCGGGGCCGACGCGCTGGCCTGGGCGCGGGCCGGGGGCTTCACGCACGCAGGGACCGGGGGCATGGTTCCCAACCTGCCGATGCTGCGGGTCAACGCCCGGCTGGGCTACCGCGTCGGGCGCATGTGGGTGACCTGGGAGCAGCCGCTATCCGGCTGAGGCTCCCACCCCCCGGAGCCCCCTCTCCCTATTTCTTCGGGGTGCCCTTTGCGGGCGCGTACTGCTCCACCCCGCCGGCCACCGCAAAGGCCGCCTGCACCTCGGCGAGCGGCTGGTCCGGTCTGCTGGCGGGATCACCGGGCAACGTCCGGGCAAACACCTCCAGCGCGTCCGGGTAGCCGTCCCCGTCGGCGTCCTGTCCGGCCTGCAGGGTGGCGTACAGCACGTCCGGGAATTTGCCCTTTCCTCCCGCCTCCGCGTCGGCCCGGAAGCCCGCGCGGATGGCCTCGCCAAAGGGATTCCACGGCGCGCCGCCCCCCTCGTGGACATGGCAATACGTGCAGGCCATCACCCGGCGGTCCAGGGTCCACAGCGGATTGTCTGCGTCGTAACGCAGCTGCGGAATGGCCTGCAGACGGTACTTGGGCAGGGCGAGGGCCACCGGCGCTCCCAGCAGGACCAGCGTCGCCAGCCCGCCCCCCATCCAGCGGACGTTCAGGCGACCCATCCCGGTCCCTGGAACGTGCCGCCCAGAATGGCGCGGTCGTCGAGCTTCAGCCACCGGGCCAGGGCCTCGGCGTACACGCCCCGGAAGTCCTGGCGGTACTTGATGTCGCCCTCCGAGAGGTCCTCGAGGTCCGGGCTGCTGCCGTGAACCCCGCCCCTGACCCCCTTGCCCAGCGCGAACATCACGCTGCCCTTGCCGTGGTCGGTGCCCGCGCTCGCGTTCTCGGCTACCCGGCGGCCAAATTCGGAAAAGCCCATCACGATCACGTCGTCGGCCAAGCCCTGTTTTTCCAGATCGGCGTGGAAGGCGCTCAGGCCCGCCGCCAGCGTGCCCAGCAGCTCGTCCTGCTCGGCCCGCTGCCCGGCGTGGGTGTCGAAGCCGCCCAGCGACACGTACAGCACGCGCTGGCCCACCCCGGCAGCGATCAGGCGGGCAGCGTCCTGCAGCTGCTCGGCAAAGCGGCCCTCGGGGTAGCTGGCCCCCGCGCGGTACTTCTTGACGTTCTCCTGCACCCGCGCGGTGTTCTTCATCATCTGACGGGTGGCACGCAGCAGGTAGTCGGCCTCGCCCTCGCGCGGGGCGTCGAGCAGACGGTTCAGGGCACCGTCGAGGCCCTGCGGCAGCTTGACCTGAAAGGTATCCACCCGCTCGATGCTCGGCAGGCTGAAGGTCTCGGCCCGCAACGCCAGCGGCGTGGTGCCCCCGAGATTGGAGGCGCAGAAGGGATCACCGATCTTCTCGGCCACCCGCCCGATCCAGCCCTCGGCTCCGGCCTGGGTGGGATCGGCGGTGTGCCAGATCGCCATGCTGGCGAAGTGCGAGCGGTTGGGGTTGGGATAACCCACGTTCTCCATCCACGCGAGCTGCCCGGCGTCCCACAGGCCCATCAGGGGCTTGAGGGCCGGGTGCATTCCCAGATCCGGGGTCAGGGTAAGCACGTCCTTGCGGGGAATGGCGATGTTGGGGCGCGCGGCGTAGTACGCGCCGTTGCTGTAGGGCACCAAGGTGTTCAGGCCGTCGTTGCCGCCGGTGAGCTGAATGACCACCAGCGTCTTGGAGCCGCCCGCCTGGGCCGCCGCGCGCGCCAGAAAGCCGGGCATGCCGGTGGTGGCGGCCACCGCCAGGGCGGAGAGTTTCAGAAAGTCACGTCTGTCGGGCATCGGACACCTCGGGGAAGATAGGGACGCGGGGCGCTGGGGGCCGTCCGCGGAAAGGAAGCTGGGTGGAACCGCCGTCGCCTCAGGGCCGCCTCAGGCCAGCTGGAACTCGGGGCTGATCAGGGCCAGGTACACGCGCTGTTTGGGGTTCAGGCCCTTCAGGGCGGCCTGGGCCGGACCGGTCTCGCTGCCGAAGAGGGCCAGGTCGCTGGGTACGGCGTCCAGTGTGGGAGCAGTCCCGCCCAGCGACAGTGCGGCGGCCACCTGCAGGCGGGTCAGCAGGGCCGAGTCGTTGATCCACTCGCGCCCGCCGTCCCAGCCCTTGACCGTGTCTGGCTGCAGCAGCAGCTGACCCATGCGGCCCGCGGTCTGGGCCAGGTTCAGCAGTTGCTTGGCCTCCAGCTTGGGTCCCCCCAGGGTGCGGACCGCGCTGACGATGTATTCCACCGGACCCCGGATGATGCGGGCGCGGCTGTGCGGGGCATAGAAGGCCGCGCTGGAGAGCAGTTCTTCCAGCACCGCGCCCACGTTGCCGCCCGTGCGCCGGAAGGTCTCGGCGCTGCCCTGCACGGCGGCCTCGTCGGGGGTGTCGGCCAGGAAGGTGCGGTGCAGCTTGCGCGACACGAACACGGCGGTCTGCGGGTGGGTGGCGGCCAGGTGAACCACGTCCTCGAAACCCAGTCGCCCGGTCTGTCCCAGGTACGTTTTCTGTCCGTCGTCGTGCTGGCGGGGATTGAAGCTGGCGCGCGGGGTCTGCAGGTAGGTGTTCCTGGGGTTGCCGCGCCCGCCCTCGAAGCTCCAGCCGGTCAGGGCGCGCGCGCCCTCACGGACATCCTGTTCGGTGTAGTTGGGCCGGCCGGGCGTGCCGATGCCCACGGTGAACAGTTCCAGCAGCTCGCGGGCGAAGTTCTCGTTGGGCCGCCCCCTGCGGTTCAGATCGTTATCGAGGTAGCGCAGCATGGCCGGCGACTGCGCGACCTCCAGCGTGAAGCGCTCGAAGCTGGGCGTGGCTGCGTGCCGGCGCAGCAGGCCCAGGTACCCGGCCAGGGCCGGATGGTTCTTGACCTTGTCGGTGCCGACCACAAAGTGGTTGCTCCAGGTCAGGGCCAGGCGCTCGCGCAGCGGCTGGGGACTGTACATCAGTTCGTAGAGCCATGCGGCACGCGTGAGCTGCAGCATCGCGCCCGGGGTCGCGCCGGTGGAGGGATCAAAGGGGTTGCCGGGGGCAGTGCGGCTGTCGAACCGCAGGGCTTCTCTCGCCACGTCACGGGGGTTCTTGCCGACCAGGGCGCGGATCTGTGCGTCGGTCGCGCCGAAGGCCGTGCGCCGCAGAAAATGCGCGGCGTCCTCGGAAGTCAGGGGGCGGGGATGGGGGGGTAGGCTCACGCTGGATGCTCCTTGAGGGTGACGGGCGGCCGGGGCAGAGGGGGGGCGGGCGGGTAGAGTCAGGTGGAGTGGGGAAAGCGGCACCCTACGGGTCAGATGCGCCGGGCTCCAAAAAAGTTCCGCGCAGGGCAGCGAGCCCCGGGGAGTCCACCCGCTGCACCTGGGCCAGCGCCGCCCGGAGTGCACGGTCCGGCAGGTTGCCGACCAGCCACACGAAGCCGCCCGCCACCTGCCGCGACGCGACGCCCGGCGCGGCCCGCACGCCCCGCGGCGCGGTGACCAGGGCGAACATGTTCACGCCGTCGGTCAGGGTGATCTCGGTCCGGCCGTTGGGGCGGCTGCGGACCTCGCTGGGCACCACGCCGGGAGGCAGCCGCAGCCCCGGCAGGGCGGCGAGGACCGCTGCGCGCAGACCGGCCGGCAGGGCCGGCACCGGGTCCCGGACCGCTGTGGGCTGGGCAGTGACCGCCGTGAACGCGGCGCGGCGGGCAGGTGTGCCGTCGGGGAAGTTCTCCTGGTAGGCCAGCGGAATGTTCCACTGCGTGTCGATCCACAGCGACCAGCGGGCCGCCTCGCCTGCCCGGGGCGTGAGGTCAAAGCGGGTGGTGGAGCGGCCCGCGACCGTCTCCGGCCCCACACGTTTCACGGTGAAGTTGCGGGCCAGCAGGCCCGGGCGAAACGGCACGCGCGGCAGCGCCCTCGCCGTGCGGGTCGGCACGTCGCGGGGCGGAAACAGCACCGTGACCTCGGCGGTGCCGCGCGCCTCCAGCGTCCGCGCGCGCAGCAGGGCCGCGCTGAGATCGTCCACGTCCTGTGCGTCCGCTGCGCCGCTCAGGACCAGCGCCGCGAGCAGCGCCCCCCGCAGTCCACCCGTCCTCACCAGCCGTCTCCCCAGGCACTTTGATACGCCTCGTAGGCCGCGCTGGCCGGCAGCGCAGGAGGGGGACGCAGCACGCTGACCCCCGCCACCACCGCCGCTGAGGCGAGCAGCGCCGGGACCCAGCCGGCGCGCAGGTGTCGGGCCCGGGCCGCCCGGGCCCGTTCGTCGCGCAGGGCCGCGCCCCCCAGGAAACGTTCGGCGGCCCCGGCGTCGGCGGGAGTCTCGGCGCGGGCGCGGGCGAGCAGGGTATCGAGGTCGTGGTCATTCATGGAGAAGTCCTTGGTGGATGGGCATGGGCGGGGAGAGGGGGTTCACGGCTCGATTCCGGCGCGCGTCAGCCACGCTCGCAGGGCGGCGCGGCCCCGGTTGATGCGGCTTTTGACCGTGCCCAGCTCCGCGCCGGTGATGCGCGAGATCTCGGCGTAGTCCAGCCCGGCGAGTTCGCGCAGCGAGACGGCCTCGCGCTGCTCGCGGGGCAGGGCCTGCAGCGCCTGGGCCAGCTGGTCGCGCAACTCGGCCTGCTCGCCGGTCCGGGCCGGGTCGTGGGGGGCCAGCGGTTCGGGGGCGTCGTGCATGGAGACCGTGGGGTGGCCCTTGCCGCGCAGCGCTCCGTAACAGGCGTTCAGGGTGACGCGGTGCAGCCAGGTGCTGAAGGTGGCCTCGCCCCGGAAGTCCTTCAGCCCCCGGTGGACGGAGATAAACACCTCCTGTACCACGTCGTCCGCCGCGCCCGGACCGACCATGGTCGCGGCCAGGCGGTGGACGGTGCCCGCGTGACGCCTCACCAGCACCTCGAAGGCCCGCTCGTCGCGCGCGGCGAGGCGCACGAGGACGGCGTCCGGCGGGCCGGGATCTTCCGCTGTGGGTGGGGCCAGGGCTTCACGCAAAGTCACCTCATACCTTAGAGGGGCCGAGCGTCCGGAAAGTTCCGGGCGTCTGTGGCCGCGCCGGGGGCGCGGGGGCGGCCGCCCGGAAGCACGGAACGCTCATGAAGAACTGAATAAACTACGCCGTTTAGGGCCTGGGGTTGATGGGATAAACGAGCATGCTGAGCGCATAAACAGGGAGACGATATGGCCAGATATCGTCCCCACTGAGGCCGCCGTGCAGCCATCCGCTCCTTCTACCGCTGGACCCGGCGACCTCAGCACCCGGAAGACCTGCAGGCATCAGAAAGTCACGGACGCTGAGTTGATCGCGTTGTTGCTCAGCCGTTTCGTCTTCAAGGTGCCGCACGCTTCGATCTGGTGGAGTTTGCTGTGGGAAGACCGTCCCGGTCTTCCGTCATACACCCAGGCATACACACGGAGTGTGCGGCTCCTGACCCAGCTCGAAACTCTGGTGAGTACGGCTGAACACTTGGCCGAGGTCATCATTGACTCGAAGGTAGTAGGCGCAGGCGGGTGCGGGCGACCAGTCCGGTGGGCACGCTGTGGGACACGGTGCGCGTCATGTCGCGGCCCTGAGGGGGCTTGGCCCGCGTGCCGACCAGCCTGCTCGTCGGCTGACCGAGGGCTTTGCCCCATGGTCTGGTGTTCGGCGCCACTCGGGCCTCCTGGGGGAAAAGAAAAACCCCCGCGTCACGCGGGGGCAAGGGATAGGGTGGTGGGGGCATTCACGCGCGCAGCGGCGCGGGAAGAAGTGGCGCGGGAAGAAGTAGGGAAATACCCCTGCGTTCCGCCCGGCCACCCGGTTTGCCTGTGGGGAAACCGGGGGGGGCGATTTTCCTGTGCGGCAAACCGGGTGGGGGGGTGGTTTTCCCACAGGGGTAATCCCTATAAACAGAGCTTACTTATCAGAGAAGAAGTAAGTGTGTGGCGCACGCGAGCAGTCTTGGGTGTGCTGGGGCCGCACCGTGATCCAAAAAACGCCTCAGCGGGGCACAGTGCCCCTGGGTGGGGCCGGGTGGGGTCTGGGGCCGCACGCTGGGCCGGAGGGGCCACAGCGGGGCACACAGCGCAAACACGCCCACATTGCGAGTGTGGGCGTTCCCTGCGAGCGGTGGGGTTCAGCTTGGCCGCAGCCTTTGGGCCGTGTTCCAGGTGCTGACGCCACTACCCAGAGACTGGCCGGCTCCGTACGGATCAGCTTCCGCGCAGCGTTCCAGCTCAGTTTGCGTCACGCCGGTGATCCGCAGGCGTTGGCCACCCCTGCCGCCAGCATCCTTGGTGACGCTCAAGGTGCCAGCTGTCTTTTCCCGAAGTGCAGGAAAATTGAG
Organism: Deinococcus aerophilus; assembly: GCF_014647075.1. NCBI lineage: Bacteria > Thermotogati > Deinococcota > Deinococci > Deinococcales > Deinococcaceae > Deinococcus > Deinococcus aerophilus. Next base: position 52,716 of record NZ_BMOM01000018.1, read on the forward strand.
GTGTAGGGGGTGTGCGACGGCTGTTTCGCAAGTCATCTGACCTCTCCCTCCAGAGTGTTGGATTGACCGGAGAAATTGTTTGAAAATGCTGTGCTGCTGGGCCTTGACTGTGTGAGCGAGCCTGATCCAGTGTGTGCTGCCCCGCCAGACCAGAAGCGGAGCAGGAGACACCATGACGCAGCCAGAAGACCAGCTCAACTTGCACGCCGCCCGCCTGTACCTCTCCCGTCTGCTGCCTGACCTGGGGCCGCTGACCCGGCAGGAATTGCAGAGCCTCACCCTCAAAGCCGGGCTCTGGACCCTGCACCGCCAGACCCAGCCAGCCGAACCCAATCTCTCCGATCATCTGAAGGCCCATACTCGGCTGCTGCGCGGTCAGGGCAGCGAATTCGACCGCTTGGAGGCCCAGCACCTTCGGCAGGGGGACCGCCTCCCCTCGCCCCTTGCCTTTGTTTCGGAGACCCAGGGCGAGTCGGCCCATGCCACGGCCGACGACGACCGCATCCAGAAGATGCGGCACCACGCGCAGCGGCTGGGCGTGCCATGGTTTAGCCGCCAGGAACTGACGCAGGCCAAAGTGCAGGTGAGCTACCGGGTCACCCGCTCCTTTGAATTGGCCCTCGACGATGCCTGGACAGCGCGGGCACCGCGTGGGGCGTCCCGGAACGCCCTGCACGTTTCCCTCACGCTGGCTTATCTCTGCCTGCCGGAGTTCCGGCAGCGGGTACGGCAGGTCCAGGACGTGCGCTACGCTCGCATGCCATCCCCAGTCCTTCCCGTGGACGCCCGCAAGGTGGCTGAGCTGTTGGCGCGCTGCCAGATTCCTGCGCGGGGCGCGCCGACCCTTCGTGATGAACTGGTGCAACTGAGCTACCGCACCACATTGATGGCCAACAAGGCCCTGCGGCGCACCCTCCCGGCGCAGGAGCGTACCCTGGCATACCTGCACATCGACTTGCTCGCCCTTTACCTGACCGCACCCGACGTTGGTGCATTTATTGATCGCGTCATCGAGGACCGCGGCCAGGAATAGCGCCGACTCGGAGCGGCCGATCATCGGTCCTGGGGAGGCCCTGTGCAGAGCCTCCTCTCCTTTCAACCTGGCCTCGCGCCTTCTTCGTAGCTGTCGGCGAGGGACTTTCCGAGACACCTAACCCAGCGGGCGAGATGGTGCGACAGACCAAAGCCCTGCCAGGATCTGCACCTGGAACTCCGATATCTCGGCAAAGGGAGCGGTGTTCCACAGGTGGCTGATCGGGGAGTAGTAAAGACTCCGTCATCAGGATCTGCCCCTTCCGGTCCACCAGGATGCCGACAGGTTCTGCCGGATTCACCATGAGCCCCGCCACCTGCCTCTGAGAAAGGCCGCCCAGCGTTCGGCGCACCACTTCTGGGCAAGCGGTCAGCCAGTAAGCGTCCACGGGCTCATCCGTGAAGGCGTCACACCCCCACCAGGCCTATCGGCAGGACCATTTCTGGGCGTCGTCGCTTTCGAAGTACTGCAGCCAGTTATCGAGGGTTCTTCCCTGCTCTGCCAGGATGACTTGCACCAGGGGCACCAGGTCGGGCGCCAGGGCCAGACCCACCAGACTCGCCCAGGGGTAAGGACAGGCCCGCAAGGCCGCGTCGGTCTCGGTGCCGAGGAATTCCAGGCTGGTTCCCGTGACCATCGGCTCATCGTCAGCGTCCTAGGTGACGTGGTTTTGCGGCGTCCAGTACCGTGGCCGCCTCCGGAGGTGCCTCCGCATGATGGCGGCGCGCCCCTCTTCACCTCCGAACTCCAGGACGTAAGAGCCGTACTCCTCAAACCGCACCACGCGGTAGGGGGCGGTGTACTGCCCCCACATGGCCATCAGGGCCTGATTGACGGCTCCGGCATATTCCTGGGAACTGGACGCCTCCTTAGCACCTGACACTTTGCGGAAAATGGCGTCCTGAACGCAGTGCGGCATAACAAATCGTCTCCCTTTTTATGCGCTCAGCATGCTCGTTTGTCCCATCAACCCCAGGCCCTAAACGGCGTTAAACTGGAGGACATGACCGCCCGTCCGCTGTCCCGCTCTGCCGAGGACTACCTCAAGCACCTGTACCTGCTGGGCCACGCCTCAGAGCCGGCCGCCCGGGACGGGGCGGGCAAAGTCAGCACCCAGGCGCTGGCCGGCGCGCTGGAAGTGGCCCCCGCCAGCGTAACCGGCATGCTGCGCAAGCTCACCGAGCAGGGACTGGTGGCGCACGCGCCGTACCAGGGCGCGGGCCTGACTGCCGAGGGCGAGCGCGTGGCCCTGGAAGTCCTGCGCCACCACCGCCTGCTGGAGCTGTTCTTGCACCGCGCCCTGGGCGTGCCGCTCGACGAGGTCCACGAGGAGGCCGAGCGGCTGGAACACGCCCTGAGCGAGCGGCTGGAGGCGCGTATCGCCGCGTGGCTGGGCGATCCCACCCACGATCCGCACGGCGACCCGATTCCCACCCTGGCCGGCGAGCTGCCCGAGCGCGCCGAGCGCCGCCTGACCCAGCTTGCGCCCGGTGAGACGGCGGCGGTGGCCCGCGTGCCCGACCACGATCCAGCCAGTCTGCGGGCCCTGATGGCGGCGGGCCTGACTCCGGGGGCCTGCGTGACCGTGCGGACGGTGGACGCGGCGCTGGGTACCCTGACGCTGGCGCTGCCGGGCCGCGACCTGACGCTGGCACTGGCGGTGGCCGGACAGGTCCAGGTGCACGCAGACGCGCCCTGAAGGGGCGGCGGGTTCAGGGGCGCCCTGCACAGCCGGGGCACTACAGACGGGGCACTTCCCGCACCGGGCCTCCGCCGCTGGGCCAGCCCTCAAAATGGCTCCATGCCTGATTCCGAACGCGAACTTAACTTTGCCCGTGAAATCATCGGTGAGCGCAGCTACCGCGAGGTGCCCACCGATGAGGTCCTGCGCGAGGCCGAGCGCCTGCTGAACGGCTGGATGGCGGGCGAGATGCGCATGGAACGGCCCAAGCTCTACGACCACTACGCCCTGCTGCTGCTTGCCCTGCTGCAGAAAAACCGCGAGCTGGAAGCCCGCCTCTCGGCGCTGGAGGCCCGCGGTGCCTGATCCCGCCATCAGGATCAAGGTCTGCGGCACCACCACGGTGGCCGACGCCGTTCACGCGGCGCAGGCCGGAGCGGACGCGCTGGGCTTCATCTTCGCGCCGGTCAGCAAACGCCGGGTCAGTGCGGCGGTGGCGCGCGAGGCGGGCCTGAATGTGGGGCCGTCGGTGGCGCGGGTGGGCGTCTTTCTGGACCAGGGCCTGGACGAGGTTCTGCGTACGGCCGAGGCGGCCCGGGTCAGCGCGGTGCAGCTGCACGGTTCGCTGCCGGGGGTTTACGTGCGCCGGATCGCCGGGTATTATCCCGTTCTGCGCGTTCTGCGCCCCGCCGACCTGACGACGGAAAAGAACGTGTGGGAGGGTGTTTCTGGCGTTACGCTCATGCTCGATGCCCCCGAGCCGGGCGGCGGGGTGCCGCTGGACTGGGCGGCGCTGGCCCCGCACTTTCCCTCCGGGGCGTGGCTGGCGGGGGGGCTGGGACCGTGGAACGTGGCGCAGGCCATCCGCGCCCTGCAGCCCGCCGGAGTGGACGCGGTGAGCCGGCTGGAAGCCCGTCCTGGCGTGAAGGATCCGTCGGCGGTCGAGGCCTTCATCGCCGCGGTCCGGATCAGCATGAACCCGAGTTATCCACAGTGAAACTGAGCCCTGTGGATAACTCGGCCCAGCCGCTCTTTTCTGCGTACTCGTCAAAAAGACTGTCCTGGACGCCGCTGCCCCCACCGGCTGCCGGACAGGTCGGAACAGTTATCCACAGCTTGTCCACAGCCCCTGTGGACAACTCTGTGGATAACCGGCAGGTCTCTCAGAGGCGCGGGCCAATTTCTGCGTCATCCACAGCCTTCAGCCCAAACCAGCCCGCGATGACCTGTCCGGCCTGCACCACGTTGACCGCCGTGCCCAGGTCCACCCCCGTGCCGGCAAAGGGCACGCGTGCCACGGTGTGGCCCTTGGTGCCCAGGTCTTCCAGGTTGCCGTGGTCGCTGCCCACCACCACTCGCGCCCCGGCCTCCAGCGCGCCGCGCAGCAGGGCGTCCACGCGGGCCAGATAGGCCAGGGCCGCGGCCCGCGTGTCGGGTAAGGGTCCGTCTGCCCGGCCCCGGTGGCCCAGCAGGTCGCCAAACCACAGGTCGGCCACGATCAGGTCGTGGTCGTCCGTGGCGCGGGCGAGGGCCTGCCCCAGGCGGGTCACCTCCTCCTGCGTCTGGAAGGGGGCAAAGGGAGCGCGGTACTCCAGCCCCAGGGTGGCCCCCAGCGGCGGCACCCCCGGCGGATTGAGGGCCTGCCCCGCCGCCACGAACGAAAAGGGAAAGCAGCCCATGCGCGGGCGCCGCTCCTGGGCCTGGAAGTACTGCGGCACGTAGTGGTTGGCAAGCGCCGCCCGTGCCCCGGCCCGCGTGAGCCGCACCGGCAGGCTGGCCCGGCGCAGCAGGCGCTGCAGGGTCGGCCCCGGATGCGGGCCAAAATGCTCGCCGCCCCCCTTGCCCATCAGCCGCACGGCGTCGGTGCCGGTCAGCCAGCAGCTTTGCCCGGTGCCCGACTGCGGCAGCCCCGGCACACCCAGCGTGGCGTCCAGGGCCCGTCCTGCCTCCAGCAGTGGGCGCAGGGTGGGCAGTTCCTGCTCCCACACGCTGCCGGGCGGCGCGTCCACAGGATGGCCCACGCCGTCCAGGGCCAGCCACAACACCCCGTTCATGGGCGGCAGCATAGAGCAGGTGGGGGGATGGACTGCCCGCCCAGGCCCGCCGCTGTGCCAACATCAGGCCCACCCATGACCGACACCCTGATCCTTGCCGTGCCTGATCCCGCCGTGGTGGCAGTGATCGGCGCGCCGCTCGCGGGGGGCAGCACCTTCGCGGCACGTCACTTCCGGCCGTCCGAAGTGCTGTCGGGGGACTTCCTTCAAGGACTGGACCACCGGCTGTCGCGGGGCGAGCGGGCCGTGGTGGACGCCGCGCTGACCCGGCCCGCCCAGCGCCGGCCCCTGCTGGAGGCCGCCCGCACGCATGACCTGCCCGCCGTCGCGGTGGTTCTGGACCTGCCCCGGCAGGTGTTGCAGGAGCGGGCGGCGCGGCTGGGCCGCAATCCGGCGCCGCTGCTGGACAGTTTTGGTGAGCTGCGCCGGACCCTGGGCGGCCTGCAGAAGGAGGGCTTTGAGCAGGTGTGGGTCCTGCGTTCGCAGGCCCAGGTGGAGGCCGCGCAGCTTGTGCGCGTGCCGCTGCCTCCCGACCGCCGCGACCTGAGCGGGCCCTTTGACTTCATCGGGGACGTGCACGGCTGCCTGCCCGAACTGCTGGAGCTGCTGAACCGTTTGGGCTACCCGGCGCAGGGAGAACAGGGAAGGCCTGCGCCGGGCCGCACCGCCGTCTTTCTGGGTGACCTGACCGACCGCGGACCGGACTCGGCGGGCGTTTTGCGGCGGGTGATGGAGATGACGGCCTCGGGCACGGCGCTGTGCGTTCCGGGCAACCACGATGAAAAACTGCTGCGGGCGCTGGAGGGCCGGGGGGTCAAGCCGCTGCACGGACTGGGGGAAACGCTGGCGCAGCTGGACGCGGCGGGAGACGCTTTTCAGGCGCGGGTCCGCACGTTTCTGGGGGGGCTGCCGGACCATCTGGTGCTGGACGGCGGACGGGTGGTCGCGGCGCACGCCGGCCTGCCCGAGCGCTACCACGGGCGCACCTCGGGGCGGGTCCGCCGCTTCGCGCTGTACGGCGATGTGGACGGCACCCGGGACGAGCTGGGCCTGCCGGTTCGCCGTGACTGGGGAGCCGGGTACCGGGGACAGGCCATCGTGGTCTACGGTCACACTCCGGTGGCCGCGCCGCGCTGGGTCAACCGCACGGTGGACATCGACACCGGCTGCGCGTTCGGCGGCCACCTGACGGCGCTGCGCTACCCCGAGCTGGAGTTGGTCAGCGTGCCCGCACGCCGGGTCTACGTGTCGCCGCCGCGCCCGCTGCCGCTGCTGGGGCCGGCGGTTCCGGCTCCGCCGCCGGTGCTGTCCCCGCCCGCGTGAGGTCGGCTCACCACCACCCGCGCCGGCGGAACGAGTACGCCAGCCCCACGCCGATCAGCACGAAACTGCTCCAGGCCAGGGCGTAGCCCTGCGGCCAGCGCAGCTCGGGCATGTGCTGAAAATTCATGCCCCATACCCCCGCCAGAAAGGTCAGGGGCAAAAAGATCACGCTCACGGCCGTCAGGGTGCGCATCACCTCGTTCATGCGCTGGCCTTGCAGGCTCAGGTGCAGGTCCAGCACGCCGGTCAGAAAGTCGCGCAGGCCGTCCAGACGGCTGCCCGCACGCGTGAAACTGTCCTGCACGTCGCGGTAGCGCACCAGATCGGCGGGCGAGCCGGTGGCGTGGCGGCCCAGCAGCGCGGCGGCCTCGCGGGCGTCCCCGGCCAGCCGGCGGGCCCGCGAGATCAGGTGCTTGACCGCGAAGATCTCGGGCACCGGCTGGGCGCGGCGGTCGCGGAACACTCGCTCCTCCAGCGCCTCGGTGCGTCCCTCCAGGGTGTCGGCCAGCGTGAAGAAGGTCTCAGCGGTGTGGTCGAGCAATTCATAGGCGATTTCGGCGGGGGTGTTGCACGCCTCGCGCCCGACGAGTTCCCAGACCGCCGTCAGCGCCTGCGTGCCCGCCGAACTCAGGGTCAGCGCCGCATCTGGAAAGATAAAAACGCTGACCCGCTCGGTAAAGTCATCGGCCTCGGCCGGGCGCGCGAACGACCGCACCGTGATGAAGGCGTGTTCGGGGTACTGCTCGGCGCGGCTCCAGTGCCCGGGTTCCAGCGCGTCCTCCAGCGCAAAGCGGTGGAGGGGAAAGGCGGCCTGCAGGCGCGCCAGCTCCTCGGGGGCGGCTTCCTGCGCGTCTACCCAGACGCCCGTGGTCTGTCCGGTCCAGCTCACGCTCTGTCCGGTGGCAAGGTGCTTGGCGCGGATCATGCCGGGAATCGTAGAGCGTGGGCGGACACGGGGGCCGTGCGGCGCGGCCCGCATCGCCTATCCTGGGGCGCATGACGGGAGCGCTGTGGCTGTGGGTGATGCTGGGCGGCGCGGTGGGCGCGGCCTGCCGCCAGGGTGTGGTGCTGCTGCTCGCGCCGCTGGTGGTCCGCAGCGGTTTTCCGGTGGCCGTGCTGCTCATCAACGTGCTCGGGTCGTTCCTGCTGGGCCTGACCCTGGCCCTGGCCGGGCGCGGCATGGTGCCCGAGGCCGCGCGGCTGGCCTTCGGCACCGGGGTGCTGGGGGCCTTTACCACCTTCTCGACCTTTTCCAGCGAACTGGACGTTCTGCTGCTGCGCGGGCAGGTGGCCCCGGCACTGACCTACGCCGCCGCCAGCGTGGGTCTGGGCCTGACGGCAGCGGTGGCGGGGCGGCTGCTGGGAACGCGGCTGTGAGTCCGGCAGGGCGCCGGGGCACTCCGTGACCCGCCGGCGAAAAAAGGCCGAGCCGACACGCCCGCCCGAGCAGTTTCTGGAACTCTCGGAGGTGCTGGCGTACCTGGCACAGGTGATCGCGCGCGGGATGCCGGGAGCGGTGTGGGTGCGCGCCGAGATCGCCTCGGTGACCGACCGCCGCCACCTGTACCTGGATCTGGTGGAGCTGGGTGAGGGCGGCGAGGTCGCCAAGTGCCGCGCGACCCTGTGGGCCCGCGAGCGCTTTGCCCTGGAGGGCAAGTTCCGGCAGGCCACCGGCGGCACGCTCACGGCGGGCCTCAAGGTGCTGCTGTTCTGTCAGCCGGAGTTTCACCCGCAGTACGGCTTTTCCCTGAATGTGCTCGACGTGTTTCCCGAGTTCACGGTGGGGGACGCGGCGCTGCGCCTGGACACCCTGCGCCGCGCGCTGGTAGAGGAGGGCGTGTACGGACTCAACCGCCTGCTGTCCGTGCCCGCCGACTTCACGCGGGTCGCCGTGATCTCGCCCACGGGCGCGGCGGGCCTGGGCGACTTCCGGCGGGAGACGGACGCCCTGGACGCCGCCGGCCTCACGGAGTTCGTGTATCTGGAGGCCACCTTCCAGGGCCGGGAGGCCTCGGCCAGCCTGGGCCGGGCGGTGGGGGCGGCGCGTGAACTGCACCGGGAACGTCCGCTGGACGCGCTGGTGGTGATCCGGGGCGGCGGGGCCGTGACCGATCTGGCGTGGCTAAATGATCTGGACTTTGCCCGCGCCCTGGCGACCTTTCCCGCTCCGGTGATCACCGGGCTGGGCCACGCCCGCGACGACACCCTGCCCGACGAGGTGGCCTGCGTGCGCACCGACACGCCCAGCAAGGCGGCGGCCCTGATTGTCCGTACGGTGGCGGGGGCCGCCGCGCAGGCGCAGGAGGATGCCCGCAGCGTCCGCGCCCACGCTGCCCGCGTGCTGGTGGACGCCGACGCCGCCGCCGCGTGGGCCATCGACCGGGCACGCGCCGCCGCGGGGCGCCATACCCAGGCGGCAGGCGCAGACGTGGACGCCCTGATGCGTCAGGCGCTGGGCCTCACCCCGGCCCGGACCCTGGCCCGCGGATACGCGCTGGTGCGCGGCGAGGACGGCCAGCCGGTGACGCGCGCCGCGGGGGTGCGGGCGGGTCAGGCCCTGATCCTGGAATTCACCGATGGTTCGGTGCGCACAGAAGTGGCAGACTCCAGGGAATGAATCCCTCAGACCGGACGGCATCAGAGGTGCTGGGTCCGCTGTACCTGGCGGACGTGCGCGAGCGGATGTGCGGACTGAAGTCCCTGGGCGAAGGAGCGCTGACGCAGCTGCGCGACGACGACTGGCACACGGTTCTGTCCGACGATGGAAACTCGGCCGCCGTATTGATTCAGCACCTGCACGGCAACATGCATGCCCGGTGGGGTGCGTTGCGGAGCGGCTACCGCCCGGGGACGGAGGGCGAACCCGAGACCCGTGACCGTGACGCCGAATTCACCGATACGCAGCACACCCCGGCCGAACTGTGGCGGCGGTGGCACGACGGCTGGGCGGTCTATCTGGGCGCGCTGGACGCCCTGACTCCGGAGGACCTGGCGGCGCCCCTGACCATTCGCGGCGAAACGCACACCGTCTTGCAGGCGGCGCAGCGGCAGGTGATGCACTACAGCGGGCATGTCTACCAGCTGGTACTGCTCGTCAAGACCCTGCGCGGCGGGCAATGGCAGACCCTCAGCATTGCGCGGGGCGGCTCGGCGGGTTTTAACGCCGCCATGCAGGCGCGGCGCGGCTGAGGCTCAGGTTTTCCAGTCTTCTGGTTCGGGGTCCGGATGGCCTCCCGGCAGCGTTGGCTCCTCCGGCCCGGTGGCGACCGGGCGGCGGTCGTCGCTGATCCAGTCGCTCCACGACCCGGCGTACAGGCGGTTGTCCGGCCCCAGCGGGGTGCCCGCCAGCTCACGCGCGAGCAGGTTGGGGGCCGCGCTGACCCCGCTGCCGCAGTACGTGATGGTGGGGGCCTCCCCAGCGTCCAGCCGCGCGGCCTGGGCCTCTGCCGCCCGGTACAAACCACGCCCGTCCAGCGCGCCGCTCCAGTCGCGGTTGACGGCTCCGGGGATGTGCCCGGCCTTGCGGTCCAGCGGCTCGCTCTCTCCCCGGTAGCGCGCAGGCGCGCGCGAGTCGATCAGCAGCGTGCCGGCGGGGCGCTGCTGCACGTCCCCGGCGGTGGCGAGCATGCCGGGCTGCACGTCCGGAACAAAGGTGGTGGGGGCGCAGGTGGGCTCTGCCGTGTCCGCCGTGCCTCCCACCGCCAGAAACGCGGGCCAGCCGCCGTCCAGTACGTATACCTCGCGGTGGCCCAGCCAGCGCAGCAGCCACCACGCCCGCGCCGCGTAGAACCCCTGGCCGCTGCCGGGGTCGTCGTAGGCCACCACCACGCTGTCGTTGCCGATGCCGATGCTGCCCAGCCACCCGGCCAGGTCCGTCGGGTCGGGCAGGGGGTGACGCCCGCCCATGCCGCCGGGCTGCACCGGGCCGCTCAGGTCGGTTTCCAGATCGGCGTAGCTGGCCCCCGGAATGTGGCCGGACAGGTAGGCGATGCGCCCGACCAGCGGGTCCGACAGGGCGTAGCGGCAATCCAGCACCCGCAGGCGGTCGTCGTGCAGGTGCCCGAGCAACCATCCGGCGGACTTCAGGGGAGAGGAGGGCGGCGTCATGCGGACAGGCTACACCGCGCCTGTGCGGTGGAAAACCGCCGGAATCTTGAGTTAAAACAAAAAACCCGCCCTCTGCGGACGGTGATAAGAAAAATATAGCGTGGAATGCAGGCGCTGTCAAATCCATGCGGAGCTCACGGATTCCGCCGTGCTGGACGCCTGTTTTCCCGTGGCCCTCCCTCGGGAACTGTATGGAGTATTCAAAGCGGGCCGTATTCAAAGCTGGCCAGAGCGCCAGCGGGAAGGCTGCCCTGGGAACCAACAACCTGAAGACCAGAACAAAAAAGCCGCCCTCTGCGGACGGTGTTGATAAAGAAGATAGCGTCGTATACGGCGTTCGTCAAGATATGCAGGCGGCTGGGCTATGCAGGGTGGGCGCGGCGGGCCCGCAGGCGCTATACTCCCGGTTCTGTGGCTTCCGTTGCCCCGCCGTGTGGGCGGACTGACGGAACGGAAGCGTCGGCGGAACTGCCCTGACGCCGGGCGGGACCGACACCGAAGAGGAGCGTCTGAAATGCATAAAGTTGCCATTGTGGGCCGACCCAACGTCGGCAAATCCAGTCTGTTCAATCGCCTGATCGGGCGGCGCGACGCCGTCGTGGCCGATTTCCCCGGCGTGACCCGGGACGCCAAGGAAGGCACCATGCTCTACCACAACCACCGCATCACGCTGGTGGACACAGGCGGGCTGTGGAGCGGCGACGAGTGGGAAGCCGCCATTCGTGAGAAGGCCGAGTGGGCCATGGAGGGCGCGCAGGCCGTGATCTTCGTGCTTGACCCGCGCGAGGGCCTCTCGGCCGCCGACTATGAGGTGGCCGACTGGCTGCGCAAGCTGGGCACGCCGGTCATCGTGGTTGCCAACAAGATCGACAGCCAGAAGCACGAGGTGTATCTGGCCGAGCTGTGGGGCCTGGGCTTTGGCGACCCGGTGCCGATCAGCGCCGAACACGCCCGTGGCCTCGACGACCTGATGGACCGGGTGATGACCCATCTGCCCGAGGACGACGAGGACGTGCCGGAAATCGCGCCCATCCGCATCTCGCTGATCGGGCGGCCCAACGTGGGCAAGTCCAGCCTGCTGAACGCCATCGTGCAGTCGGACCGTGCCATCGTGGCCGACCAGCCGGGCACCACCCGCGACAGTCTGGACGTGGAGTGGGACTACGGCGGCCAGCGCTTCGTGCTGGTGGACACGGCGGGCATTCGCAAGAAGCCCGACACCGCCATCGAGGATTACGCCATCCAGCGCAGTCAGGCGGCCATCGGACGCAGCGACCTGATCTGGCTGGTGGTCAATGCCACCGAGATCGGCGACCACGAGCTCAAGCTGGCCAACCTCGCCTACGACAGCGGCAAACCGGTGATCGTGGTGGTGAACAAGTGGGATCTGGTGCCCGACGATGAGCTCAAGCGCACCGAAAAGGACCTGAACCAGAAGCTGCACCACATCTCCTACGCGCCGCGCGTGTACACCAGCGCCATCAACGACTACGGCATTCACGAGATGCTTGCCGAGGCCATGAAGCTGCACGACAAGTGGCAAAGCCGCATCCCCACCAGCGAACTCAACCGCTGGCTGGAGGTCTGGCAGATGCGCCAGTCGGTGCCGAACTTCCACGGCAAGAAGCTGCGGATGTACTTCATGACCCAGGTGGAGACTGCTCCGCCGACCTTCGCCATCTTCTGCAACCGCGCCGATTTCGTGACCCGGGCCTACGAGGGCTTTTTGCAAAACCGCATCCGCGAGGACCTGCAGCTCGCCGGCATTCCGGTGCGCCTCAAGTGGAAGGAGAAGGGCCCGTACAAGCGGGGCAAGAAAGGCGAGGAAGCCGAAGCGTAGTTTTGCTGTACAGCCCGTGTGGCCCCTACAGCGCAGTGCCGCAACCTAAACCGGCGTTCACCCAAGTCGGGTCTGGAACGCCGTGGCGGCTTTCAGACTGCCGGTATGTCTCAAAAAACCCTGTCTGACCTGTCCGAGCAGATGCGCAAGATCGATATCGCCATGCTCTCGACCCATGCCGAGAACGGCAACATCGCCGGGCGCCCCATGAGCAACAACGGCGAGGTCGAGTACGACGGCACTTCCTACTACTTCACCTATGAGGACACCCACACGGTGGGGGAGATCGAGCGCGACAGCAAGGTGGCGCTGGCCTTTATGGGTCAGAACGCATTCTCGGTGGCGGTGGAAGGACAGGCCCAGCTCATCCGCGACAAGGCGCAGATGAAGGACCACTGGTCCTCCGACCTCGACCGCTGGTTCAAGGACGGCCTTGATACCCCAGGCATCGTGATGATTCAGGTGAGCGCCACCCGCGTGCATTACTGGGACGGCGAGGACGAGGGCGAGATCAAGCTATAGGGCAGCTGGGTGGCCCAGAACACACAACACACAGGGCGGCCCGCATCCGAGCGGCCGCCCTGTGTGCTTCTCAGGCGGAGCCTTACGGCTGGTAGACCTTCAGGCCGTCGCCCGGGTTGCCGAGGCCCGGGTTCCCGGCGCGGTAAAAGATCAGGCTGATGGGCAGGTTGCTGCCGCTGGCCGGAATAAAGTCGATGTTCAGGCGTGGGGAACCGGCCCGCCACAGCAGCACGGGTTCCTCGGGCTTGATGGCGTTGCCGCTGCGCGGCAGCTTGATGGTCTGGGTGATGGGCCCATCCTCCACGTTCATGGCGCCGCGGTACAGCCCGCCGCGGGGACTGAGGGCCACCGCCGTGCCCGCCGCGCCCTCGACCTGCAGGTCGTACAGCACGCCGTAGTTGCCGCTCAGGCGCACCGGCTGCCGGGTCAGCGCGTCGGTGCCGGTCAGGGCCGGGTCCACCAGTCCGTCGCCGATCACCAGTCGGGCGGGCAGCGCTCCCAGGCTCACGCGCAGGTGGCGGACCGCGCCGGGAAAGGTGCCGCGCACGTGCCGCCCATCGGTGGGCAGGTACGGCAGTTGCTGGGCCACCTGCGCGGTGGGGGGCAGGGTGTCTTCGAGCATCAGGAAGGTCAGTTCCACCCGGCCGCTGGCGCTGAGGTCCTGCATCATGTTCGCGCCGCTGCCCACGCTCAGGGTGGGGCTGGCGTAGACCGCCGCCGACTGCCCGGCCCCCAGCGTCAGGACAGGCCCGCCGGTGCTCGCAAAGTAATCGAGCAGCGTGACCTGTCCCAGCAGCCCCTCGATGCGGGTGGGGGCCGTTTCGCCCAGCCGCTCGGTGCGGACCTCCACCGGACGGTCCTCCAGATTGCGGGCGAGCACGTACAGCCGCGCCGGCCGGTCCAGGCCGTTGAGGTGGTAGGCGAGCAGCCGCGCCCGGCCCGAGACCGTGTCCTGGTACAGCACGCCGCTCTGGGTGGGCACCTCGGGGCTGTCACTGAAGATCAGCGGGTACGAGGGCCCGGGCACGGGCACCGCCTGCGCCAGCGGATAGTTCAGCACCTGGGCGTCCGGAAAACGGTCGCCCGGGGCAGCGTATTTCAGCGCGTAGGTCAGCGGACTGTCGAGGGGCGCTCCCTGAACCGTGACCGTCCGGGTAAACGGTTTGCTCTGCAGCCCGCGGCTGTTGGTCACCGTCAGCCCGATCGTGTAGGTGCCCGGCTGGAAAAAGGCGTCCTGGCGGCCCACCCACTTGCGGGCCGTGAGGTCGGCGCCGTCCGGATCGTAGGCGTACTCGGTGTACACGATGCGTTCGCCGGGAGCGTAGACGATCTTGTCGGTGGAAAAACGGGCCTGCGGGGCCAGTGGATTGCCGCCGTCGCGCAGGGCGGTCAGGGTCAGAATCCGCCCGGTGTCGTCATCGGCGCTGAGGTTGGCGTTGAGCGCCTCGGTAAGGGTGCGGGCGCTGACATACACCACGCCGTCCACGGTGACGACCGTGCCCGCAGGCTGCGCCGCGCCGGCCAGGGCCGCAGTACTGCTGCGCACGCCCACCACCAGCCGGCCCAGCTGCAGCTGATCGCCTCCCTCCACCAGCGGCTGACCCAGCCACGCCGCCGCTTCGCGCAGCGGCAGCATGGTGCGTCCGCCGATCAGGCGTGGGGGATTCTGCCACCGGGTGGCCTCGCCGTTCACGCCCAGCGTCGCCGCGTCCACCGTGAAGGTGAGCTGCACCGAACCTGCCGCGGCCACGGGGGCCGCCTGCGCCGCGCCGGGCAGACCGGCCAGCGGCAGCGTGCCGCCCAGGGCAGGCGGCGTCAGCAGCAGGAGGGTGGTAAGCAGCGGCCGGCGCCACCGACCGGGCGAACGCAGGGAAGAAGGAAACAAGACGGGCACACGCACCGCGCGAGTATGCCGGGTCAAACTGACCGGAATCTGCCCGCTTTGTCCCGCAAACCCCAAAGCGGGGGCAAACCATTAAGGCCGCGTTCCGGGCTGCGGCAATGTCCGTTTTGATTCCAGACTTTCGCTGCGCCGCAGACATACACTGGAGCATGTCTCCCAGGAAGAAATTCACGTGAAGAAGGTGCCCTGGGGTTGGGGGCTTCTGGGCGGCGTTGTGGTGGTGCTGATCGTGATCAGCTTTACCCTGCCCCGGGGCGTCGGCACCGACCTGACCCTGACGGATTTCACGGCCGCCGTCCAGCAGGGAGAGGTGCGCAGCGCCAACATCACCTACCAGAACGGCACCGCCCTGCTGACCGGGCAGCTCAGCAGCGGGGAGGAGTACCGCAGCCGCACGCTGGCCAACGATCCGCTGATCGAACTGTCCGCGCTGCAGGGCGCGGGCGTGACCGTTTCCTACGTGCCGCCCGCGCGTCTGAGCGTGTTCGGCGTGCTGAGCGTGCTGCTGACCCTGGCGCTGATCGTGGGCCTGGTGATCTTGCTGCTGCGCAGCCGCCAGGGGTCCGGCACCGACGCGGCGAGCACGTTTGGGAAGTCGAAGGCGGCGGTGATTGCCGAGGGGCAGATCAAGCTGAACTTCAGCGACGTTGCCGGCTGCGACGAGGCCAAGGCCGACCTGCAGGAAGTCGTTGACT
>NZ_BMOM01000019.1 GCF_014647075.1 Deinococcus aerophilus
GCCCCTCCTCAAACCACCCTTGAGGTCGGCTGGCAACTCGTTTTCCGTCCAATCTCATAAAATCTGTCAGGCCGCCAGGGTGAATGGGTCAGAGTGGGGGCATGCTTCAGGTCGTTCGCCTCATGCAGCGTCCCCGATCCTTCGAGTCGCTCTGCGGCCTGAACCCCGCCGAATTCACGCTCCTCGCTGAACAACTCGAGCCCCTGTGGACCCGGGCGCACCGCACGTCCCTCCTGCGGGAGGGACGGCAACGCCGCATCGGGGCGGGCCGACAGTTCAAACTCGACGTTCCTCACCGCCTGCTTCTGACGCTGATCTATCTGCGGCATGACCTCCCGATGCATCTGTTGGGCGTGCTGTTCGAGATGGACGCCGCGAATGTCTGCCGGAACATCCATGCCTTGCTGCCCCTCCTGGAGCAGGCGCTGCCTGCTCCCCTCCGGGCCCGGACGCTGGACAGCCGCAAGGTCACGCCCGACGACGCGGGACCGCGTCGTCGGCTCCGCACCTTGAAAGACGTGCTCGAAGCATTCCCGGAGATTGCCGACATCATCGTCGATGGGACTGAGCAGCCCCGAGGGCAACCCAAGAAGAAGAAGGGCAGTGGTCCCGGGAAGAAAGCCGTGGGGCGGCCCAAGGACCAGAAGAAGTTTTTCAGCGTCAAGAAGGGCACTCACACTCTGCAAACGCAAGTGGCGGTGACCCCGGATGGCCTGGCGGTGCACCTCAGTGCGCCCGCGGGCGGGCGCACTCATGACATGAAGGTCCTGGGGCAGTCGAGGTTGCTCGGTCGCCTGCCTCGAGGGAGCCGTATCTGGGGAGACCGAGGCGATACGGGCCTGGATAAACTCTGCCCGGCGCATGAAGTGATCGTTCCCCGGATGCGCCCCAAAGGCGGGGTGTTGAACCCGGAGGACCGGGAGCTCAACCATCAAATTTCTAAGGTGCGGATCACGGTGGAGAACGTGGTCTGCAAGCTCAAGAAATTTCGCGTCTGCCGCGAGTTTTACCGGAACGACCCAGGGCGGCACGGCCTGTTCTGGGGTTGCGTGGCTGGCCTGGTCAACCTCCGCACCGTGAACCGCTCACCACAGTTCGCCTGATGGCCGGGAACACCAATCGGGGGAGGCGCTGCCTCCCCCGATCAACTCGCATCCCAACTGCGCAATCAGTCTTGAAGCAGGAAGGGACTTCAGGACAGCCGGCAGTTGGGAATCCAGTCATGGCACGCCGTGTCTTTCAACCTGGAAAGAGTGCTGCATATCGGGAGATGCGCTCCACAAATGTGTGTCCCTCCGCTCAGCGACTGCGGCAGAATGAGCCGTGCTTCGTGAAAATGGTGTTTCAGCCAGTCCGGACGCAATCGATTATCCCTGCCGAGCACTGACCGGTCCCCCCATTACCGTCAAGGTGTTCGGCAAGTTACAGGTCACGGTGGCCGCAGAACCGGTCAAAATCTCTGGCCGCGCCGCTACCCTGTTAACCTATCTGGCCCTGGAAGGCGGCCCGCTTCACCGCACAACTGCGGCCCAGTTGCTGTGGCCCAGAGCTGGCGCGCAGGGTCTGCGCAACCTGCGCGTGGAGCTGACCGCGCTGCGCCGTCAGGGCATCGAACTCAGCCCCAACCGTTCTTCCTCTCTGAGTTTGCAGGCCGTGACCGAGCTGGATGATCTGCAGCAGCGCAAGGTCAAGGACCAGACACACCTCGTGGCAGCCTTAACGCACCCGCTTCAGAACTTCAATGATCTTGGCAACCCCGTGTTGGCCTCCTGGGTCCGGCATCAGCGACAGCGTCTCACCCAGACGGTCAAGCAGCTGTCGGGCAGCCGCGTCCTGCCCCAGGCACCGCTCCCCCTTGTTCTCCCCTCCGACCAACCCCTGACGCAGTGGCTTGCAGAACGTGTCCTGCCAGAGTTTCAGTCGTTTATCCGCGGGACACGTCACCCCCAACTCGCAGTCTACGTGGGGCGACCCGGCAGTGGCCGGCGCGAATCCCTGGAGATCGTCCTGGCCCGGCTGGGCCTGACTCCGGTTGAGATCACCGCGAGCGCCGGCCTGGACAGCTTGCGGGCGCTCCTGCTGGTCAACCTGAGGGCAGCTCTGAAAGTCGGGGTTCCGCAGGAGGTGCGCCCGTTGCCGCTCGAGCAGGAGCCTCAAACCAGTGATCTGGCCGAGCTGGTTCCACTGCTCATGCAAGCGGGTCCCCTGGCCGTCGTGGTGCGCAGCGCCGAACATCTCAGCAAGGAGGCGGGCCAGCTCATCGATCTGCTTCTGGGGCTGGCCCGGTCTCTGCTGGTGGTGGCCGTCACCACGCCAGCCGGGCAGACCCGCCTCGAACAGGTGCTGGGACATCACGATCAGCCCGGATGGTTCCACATCATCCACGTCCCGGCCCTGACTCCTGAGAGCCTGCCCGCTCAGGACATCGGAGCATCCTCCATCTCCGGCGAACTGGATGCAGAGGCGCGCTTTGAGATCATTCGCCAGACCGAGGGGTTTCTGGGGGCGGTCCGCTGTCAACCGCCCATCTCCGCCCCGGTGCGCGGGCGCCTGGGACAGCGTCTCCAGCGCATATTGCGGGCCGAGATCGCCGCAGCGCTTGGGCCCGACCTCGCGTATGTCCAGACCCTGGCGCTCCTGCCCGGGCCGTTTTCCGAGGCGACTGCGCTGGGTACGCTGGGCCAAGTAGGACTGGAGACCAGTCGGGCCGCCCAGTTGCTCAAGGACACCCTGCAAACGGGCATCCTGGAGCGTGTCGACAGCGTCCTGACCGTCCGGCTACCCGAAGTGCAGGTCCGGCTGCCCGACGCGGCACGCCTGCTGTGTTTCCGAAGCGAACTGCAACGTGCGGCGCTGGCTGGCTCGCTCGACGCTGGAGATCGGCACCGGTTGAAATACCCCTCCTGCACAGTACCAACCGTTGTTCAGGCCTCAGGAGCAAACTGTACCCTGACGCCGTCGGCTATCCTTCCCAATATTTTGCAGCCCCACGAAACCGTGCAGCTTCCCGGAGGGTATGTGCTGCTGGCCCGGGCCTGCGGCTGGACCCTCCTGCGGCTAGGCGCGGCAGACCACGCCGTTCCACGGCTTGAACTGCATTTCGCGGTTCCGGCCACCGCACAGCACTGGCAGTTGCGGCTGTATCTGCAAGACCTACCTCACCACGAGGAGCCGAGCATCCACATCCTGAACGGCGCCGGCTCCCTTTCCCGACAGGCGAGCACCATCCCGTGGCCGCAGGCCCTGACGCCCGGCGGGTGGGCTCTGGCCGAGGGTACCCTGCAGGGCCGACATCTGGTTCTGTCGGTGCAGGCCACCAATCTCATCCTGCATCTGGAACGCCCGGAGTTTGCTTGAGGCGAGGGTCCAGAGGCCAAGCGACCCGGCACCTCAACCTCTCGTATCAGACGCTCCTGAACTGCGGAGAACCGCAAAGAACGCGCCTCAAGGTGCAGCTTGCAACACAGCCGCCGCATGACCGACTTCGCGGCCCGCCCCGTCCATATGGTTCGGGCGGGGCGAGCGACTCGTGGACAGGCGTTCCCGCCCTGCGCCGCAACCCCACCAGCAGGCGAGCGGAATTCCAGTCAGGGGACAGGGCGCCGCCCTAGCGGTTCAGCACGCCGGGATACTCGGGCCTTCCCTGGAGCGGCACCAGCTGTTGCAGGCTGATAGGGAAGTTGACCGTCTGCCCGGCGCGCGTCAGCGCCACGGCGGGAGCGGACGTGAGGTCCAGCCGTGCCACGGTTCCCGGCAAGGCCGCCAGCGCCGCCAGCGGCACGAAGGGCACTCCGTTGAACACCCGGACGGTCACGGGCAGAGCCACCGTGCCCAGTTGCAGCGTGGCGGTCAGCGGCGTGACTCCGCCCAGCGTCAGTCCCAGCGCTCCACTCGCCTCTCCGAGCGGCAGGTAAACCTGACCGTTCTCGGCGCGGGCGATGCGGGCGGCAACGATGGCCTGCTGCTGGGAAGACAACGTGGAGGCGGGCGGCAGAGCGGCGGTGGGCGGTGCGGCAGTGGGCTGGGCCGGGGCCGGTGCGGGAGCCGCCGGCTGGACTGGGACGGTAGGAGCCGGACGCGGCACCTGCGCGGTGGGCGCGGGTTGCGCGGGAGATGAAGTGGGGGCAGGACGGCCGGGCGCGGGTTTCAGGGCCGTGAGTGGAGCCCCTGCAGCGGCCTTGCGGGCCTGCGCGGCCGCCGCCAGTTCCGGAGGGCTGGGCGCGCGGCCGGTGGCACTGGGCAGGGCATGAAAGGTGGTCCATGGCCCCACCGCCAGCGGACGCTGCCCGCGGACGGCGTTCAGGCTTCCTCCCTCGGTGGCGAAGTACAGGGTGCCCGCGTCGCTGACCGTTACACCCAGATCGATCTTCCTGCCGGTGCTCAGGGTCCACAGGGCCTGCCCGGCCTTGCCGATGGCGTGCACCGTGCCGCTGAGGTCGGGGACGATGACTGTGCCGTCGCTCAGCTCGGCGGCGGGGGCCGCGACCGGCGCGCCAGCGGTGTAGATCCACCCGTCCTCGCCGGTGGTGTTCACGGCATAGACCTTGCCGTCATAGCTGCCCACCACCACCAGGCCATTGCTGGTCACGATGGGACTGGCGTTGACGAACAGGCCGGTGGTCCGGGTCCAGCGCACCTGCCCCGCCGGGTCCAGCGCATACAGCTTGCGGTCGCTGGAGCCGAAATACACGTTGCCCGCCGCGTCCAGGGCCGGGCTGCTGAACACCAGCGAGCCGGCAGTAAAGGTCCACTTCTGCTCGCCGCTGGGCGTCAGGGCATACACGCGGCTGTTCTGTGCGCCGAAGTAAATGGTGCCGTCGGCGGCGACCGCCGGGCTGCTGAACACCGGCGCCCCCACCTTGAAGGTCCACAGCGTCTTTCCGCCCGCATCCAGCGCGTGAACGGTGCCGCCCGCCGTGGCGACGATCACGCTGCCGTCGGCACGCAGGGCGGGGGTGGCAAAGATGTCGCCGTCGAGTTTGGTTTTCCACAGCAGCTTGCCCGCCGGGTCCAGGGCATACAGGGTGTCGTCATACGTCGCGGCGAGCACCGTCCCCTGCGGAGTCACGACCGGGTAGGCGCGGCCCAGGTCACCGGCGGCAAAGTTCCACTTCTCGTTGCCTGCCGCATCGGTCCGGTGAATGCGCGCGTCCGCGCCGACGAACACCAGGTCGCCGTTCGGCGCGACGGACACCCCCGAGATCACCCGCAGGTCCTTGCGCCAGTCCACATTGGGGGCAACGAAGGTGGGAGCGGGGGCCGCGGCGGGCGGTGTGGACACCGGCTGGGCGTGCACAGATGGCCCCAGGCACAGCAGACTTGCGGACAGGAAAATCAGGCGTGAAAGAGGGGTTCTCATCTGAAGGTAAGCTCCTTTACATTGCCTTTACGCACAGGCGGGGAGGTGACAGGGAATGTGGACGCCTGCCAGGGTACGGCCTAAGATGCGTGGCGATATGAAGAAGATTCTCATGCTGACCGCGTTCGCGCTGGCGGGCCTTGCTGCCGCGCAGGACACCACTCCCGCCCCCACGACCCAGATGATGGATCCTGCCTCCATGAGCGCGGAGCAGAACTACGCCAAGGCGCAGGAGTTCGCGGTACAGGCCGACGTGGCCTACCCGGTGCCCTTCTATGACCGCACGCTGTGGAAAGCCGCGGTGGACCACTCGTACTACGCCGCCAGCATGGAAGCCGCCAACCGCGACTACAATGCGTACCTGGCGCAGCTGTACACCAAGACCCAGTGGTGGGTCAACGCCTACAACGCCTGGATCCGCCTGGGTGACCTGAACGACACCGAGAAGCAGTGGGCTTCCCTGAGCGCGGCCAAGCTGGCCTACCTGGCCCTGCAGCGCGGCGACACCACCAGCGCCCGCATGTATGTGGAAAAGGGCATGAGCTGGGCCGACAGCGCCAGCTTGCAGTCCATCATGAAGCGCCTGCCCTGAGCCCGCGGACTCCCAGGCAAAGAACAGCTGACCCCACGGTTTCCCGTGGGGTCAGCTGTTCTTTGCCCCGCGCCATACCGTCTGCTTCGCCTGCTGACCTTGGTGGTCCACGGCAGCGTTGCTCAGGCAACGTCTCCTCTACCCTGAGGCCATGAAAACCCTCCTCCCGGTCATGCTGCTCTCGGGTCTGCTCGTCGGCTGCGTGCCGGCTCCGCTGCGTTCACAGCCGGGCTCCCAGCTGGTCCTCGAGACCCAGCTGACTCCCCCGCCCCTGACCGTCGCCACCGGCGAGGGCGGCATGTACCGCTCGCCCGGCCCGGCGGCCCTGCGCGTGCGCAGCGACCGCGCGGCCTCGGTCACGGCGGTGGTGGTGCCGCAGGGCGGGAGGGCCCGCGTGGTGCCGGGGGGCACGGTGCAGGCCGGGGTGGTCACGAGCGTGCCGCTGCCCGCCAGTCAGGGCTTTACGCAGGTGTTCACGGTGGCCAGCGTCCGGCCACTGGACCTCACGGCGGCGGAGGGCGCACGGTCGCTGGACGCCGTGGCGCGGGTGGTCGAGACGGCGGCGGCAACCCTGCCGGCGGGCGGATACACCGTGACGACCACCGTGTACCGCGTGACCGGGCTGGGAACGCTGCAGGTGAGCGCGTCTGTCCCCGGCGCGGCGGTGCGCGTCAATGGCCGCCTCGCCGGCACCACGCCCCTGACCGTGCCGGACGTGCCCGAGGGGCCGGTCACCGTGGAGGTGTCCCGCGCCGGCTTCATGACGGTTTCCCAGCGGTTCAACGTGCAGGCGGACACGGTGGCCGGGATCTCGGCCGTCCTGCGCCCCATCACCGGCAGCTTAAAGGTGGACAGCGATGTGCCCGCCCGCGTGCTGATCGGCGGCCAGGACGCGGGCCTCACGCCGCTGGAGGTCCGGGTGCGGCCCGGCACGGTCAATGTGAATGTCGTTCCCCTCGCAGAGGGCCTCCGCACCGAGACGCTGCTCGTGCGCGTGCGGGTCAGTAAACAGACGGTCGTCGCCTGTCAGGTCACCGGGGGTGAGTTCCTGTGCAGTGTCGACTGAAGTCCGCACTCCACGTGTCCCTGCGTCCGGCGCACCGTCCGGCCCGAAGCGGGTGCTAGCCTCTGGCATGACCGCCTCCGACCCTGTGCTGACGCCCGTCGTGGGATCGCTGTACGCCCTGGAAGTGCCGATTCCTTATCCCATGAAGACGGTGACCGTGCTGCTCGACGCCCCGGCGAACGGCCCGGTCACCATGATCGACACCGCCCTGGACACCCCCGAGGCGCGGGCGGCCATCGAGACCGGCCTGGGTACGCTGGGGCTGCACTGGCCGGATGTGGAGCGCGTGATCATCACCCACCACCACCCGGACCACTACGGGCTGGCCGGGGTGGTCGAGGAACGCAGCGGCGCGGCGGTGCAGATGCTGGACGTGGAGATCGGGCGCGGCGAGCGGTACTGGCACCTGTGGGAGGAGTGGCTGCCCGGCCACCTCAAGCACATGCGCGACCACGGCCTGCCGCAGGCATCGCTCGATGACATGGGGGCCGACAACCGCCGGAGCCGCGACCGGGTCCAGCCGGCCAGCCGCGTCTCGCCGCTGCGCGAGGGCCAGCATGTGACCCTGGCCGGGCGCGAGTGGGAGGTGCTGTGGCTGCCCGGCCACGCCGACGGCCACCTGGGCCTGTGGAACGCCGAGGACAGCGTGCTGATCGCCGGAGACGCCATCCTGCCGCGCATCAGTCCCAACGTGGGTCTGTACGCCTACACCCGGCCCGATCCACTGGGCGACTACCTGCAGACGCTGGGCAAACTCGAGGCCCTGAATCCGGCGCGGGCCGTCGTGGGCCACCACGGTCCAGTCATGACCGGCGTGCAGGCCCGTGCCCGCGAGCTGCGCGCCCACCACCACGAACGGCTGGACTTCATCGCGGCCGAGGCCGGCCGGGAACCGCGCAGCGCCTACGACCTCTCGCTGGCGATGTTCAACCGCGAGCTGAATGTCAGCGGGCGGCGCTTCGCCCTGGCCGAGACGCTGGCACACGCCGAGCACCTGCGGCTGCTGGGCCAGCTGTACCGCACCTGGCAGGAAGACGATGGGGTGTGGCTCTACCACGCCTGAGGACCATACCTGAGCCGGCCCACACCCGCATTTTCCCCGCTGGCCACGCGCCCTGGACCACCCTCCCCCCCATCAAAGGGCGCACGCTTCCGGTTGCCCGGCGCGGGAGCGCTCTATACTCCGCCGCATGACGGTCCCCCAGTCAGAGCTGCAGCAGATCGTGTCTGCGCTGCAAAAGAGCGGTTTGACCGTCGAGTCGGTCGAGGACGGCGCGCTGATCCAGCACGGCGAGTCCAGGGTGGCCCTGTTCGCCGAGGCCGACCACCAGGGCGGCGTGATCGTGCGCCTGCATCTGGACCTGGACCTGTATGTCGAGGAGGACAGCCTGCCCGACATCCTGATGGGCATGAACCTGCTCAATCAGGGGCTGGACTACGGCACGCTGAACCTCGACCCGGTGGATACCGATGAGGAGGGCGAGGATTCCGGAGTGGCCTTCGCCGTGCTGGGGCGCAGCGTGCTGTGGCTGCCTGACCTGGGGGTGGCCGAACTCGACCGCCTGCGCGAACACCTGCGCCGCTTCGAGGCAGAAGTGACGGACGCCATGGAGCGCACCCTGCACGGCAGCAAGGGCCTGAGCGCCTGACCCCGGTGTAGGCCCGAACCCAGACCAACAGACAAAGCAGAGGCCGGAGCAATCTAGCTCCGGCCTCACGGCTGCGGGGAAGCAGGATCAGTTCTTCGCGCTGCCCTCGAAGGCGGCCTTGAACTTCTGCAGGTCCTCGGCGATCTGCTGGCTGGGCTCCTCGCCGAACAGTTTGGCGACGGCTGCGCCCAGCGGGCCCGCCGGGGGCCGGTAGCTCAGGGCGACGTGAACGCGGGTGCCGCCGTTGGGAAGTTCCTCGAACTGCACGCTGCCCGCGTTGTCCACCGTGGCGCCGGGCAACGAGTGCCAGCCGATGCGCTGGCCCGGTTTGTCGTTGACGATCTCGGCTTCCCACTCCACGTGGGTGCCCAGCGGGGCCTTGGCGACCCAGCGGCTGCGCTTCTCGTCCAGCTCGGTCACGCTTTCGAGGTGGCTCATGATGTGGGGCAGGTTTTCCAGCTTGCGCCAGTAGTCGTATACCGCCTGGGTGGGGCGGTCAATGACCACGCTGTGTTCCACGAAGATGGGCTTGGAGCTGGCAGCGCCGCCGCCCACCGCTGCCATCACCGGGTCATTACCGGTGGCCGCGCGGTAGGCGAGGTATCCGCCCACCGCAGCCATACCCAGGCCCAGGACGCCGCGCTTGCGCAGGCCCATCAGCAGCAGGGCGCCGCCCGCCGCGCCACCGATCATCCGGGTCTGGTCCATTCCGCCGTTCTCTGTTTTTGTCATGTTTGATCCTCCGTTGGTCGCAGTGTAGGTGCCGGGTGTGGGACCGGCGTGAAACGTGAACCAATCCAGAATATCGCCCTCCTTGCCCGGCCTGTCCTCGATTTACGTTTTCGAAACATGCCCGCCATAAGACAACGGGCCGCCCTCAGGTGTCGTCCGTCCGCTGATGCCCATGCTGTTCCTCGATCTCGCTCGTGGCGGCGCGGTCCGGAGCGGTGGCCGGACCGCCCTGCAGGTCGGGATCCAGATTGGTGTTTGCGCCGTGCGTGCTCGTCGCGTCGCCGTCATGGGTGCCCATCGTGCCCGGCGTACTGGCGGTGTCCGGGGTGCTGGCGGTGTCCGGCTGACGGCTGGGATTTCCTTCGCCCATGGGTACAGACCTCCTGATTCACTGGCTGATTTATCTGGAAAAATAGAACTTCCGTCATCGTCGCGCAGCCGGGGGCCGCGCAGGTGTGCGGGCCCTTGATGTGGGGCTTAGGGCGCCGGAGCCGGGAACAGGACCGTCACCGGGCACCGGACGGTGATCGTGCGCGCGGCCCACAGCGCGGCCATGCTCTAGGCTGGGCCGCATATGAGCGCCGCTGCCCGCCCTGAACGTCTGGACGCCCTGTCGCTGGGAGCCATTCTGGTCACCATCGTGTTCTGGGCATCGGCGTTCGCGGGCATCCGGGCCGGGCTGGAGGCGTTCTCGCCGGGACACCTCACGCTGTACCGTTTTCTGGTGGCGGCGGCGGCGCTGGGACTGTACGCGGTGGTCACCCGGATTCCGCTGCCCGGCCTGCCCGACCTCGCCCGCATCGCGGGCCTGAGCGTCATGGGCATCACGCTGTACCACGTGCTGCTCAACTACGGCGAGGTCGGCGTGCCGGCCGGAACAGCCAGCCTGATCATCGCGGCGGGGCCGGTCATCACGGCGCTGCTCGCCACCCGCTTCGGCGGCGAGCGCCTGAACGCGCTGGGCTGGCTGGGCACCCTGATCAGCCTGGGGGGCGTGGCCCTGATTGTGCTGGGCAGCGGCCAGAGCGTGGGCTTCACGCGCGGAGCGCTGCTGATTTTCGGGGCCGCCGTGTTCACCAGCATCTACTTCGTGTTCCAGAAACCGCTGCTGCGGCGCATGAACCCGCTGCACTTCACGGTGTGGTCGCTGCTGCTCGGCACCGTGCCAATGCTGGTGTTCCTGCCGGGCTTTGCCGCAGAGCTGCAGGCCGCGCCGCTGCACGCGCACCTCGCCGTCATCTACATCGGGCTGTTTCCGGCAGCGCTGGCGTACCTCACCTGGACGTTTGCGCTGTCGCGGGTGCCGGCGAGCACCACCACCTCGTTTCTGTATGTCAGCCCGGTATTTGCCATCCTGATCGCGTGGCTGTGGCTGCACGAGTTGCCCCGGCCAATCACCCTGCTCGGCGGCGCGGTGGCTGTCGCCGGGGTGGTGCTGGTCAATACCCTGGGCCGCCCCCGGCCTGCCCGCCCGGCGGTCCCCCAGGCCGGGGAGGGCGCGCAGGGATGAGCGCCCCCACCACCGACCCAGCGCCGAGTCCCACCGCGGCCCCGCCCATTGCGCTGCAGGAGGTGACCGTGCGTCTGGGCGGCGAGACGGTTCTGAGCGGTGTGACGCTGGATGTGCGCCGCGGCGAGTTCCTGGCCCTGATCGGCCCCAGCGGCGGCGGCAAGAGCACGCTGCTGCGGGTTATTGCCGGCCTGCTGCGGCCCCGGTCGGGCGCAGTGAGGGTGGAATCGGTCCCGGCGCTGGTGTTTCAGGATTACCGGCTGCTGCCGTGGCGCAGCGCCCTGCGCAACGTGGCGCTGCCTGCCGACCTGGGTACGGGAGGTGGGCTGCCCCCGCGTGAGGCGCTGCATCTGGTGGGCATGGACGCCTACGCCGACTATTTTCCGGCCGACCTCTCCGGAGGAATGCGGGCGCGGGTGGCGCTGGCGCGCGCCCTGGCCCAGAGCGGGGACGTGCTGCTGCTCGACGAGCCGTTCGCCGCTCTGGACGCCCTGGTGCGCGAACGCTTCAACGCCGAACTGCGCCACCTGCATGAAAAGACCGGGCGCACCACCGTGCTGGTCACCCACTCCATCCGCGAGGCGGTGTGGCTGGCCGACCGGGTGGCCGTGCTGCGCGACGGCCAGATTGTGGAGGTGCTCGACACCCGGGGCGAGGGCCGGGTCAGCGCGTATACCGACGGACTGGAGGCCCACCTGCGCGCTGTGCTGGGCACCGGCGACAGCACCCGCTTGCGGACGGCCACCCGTGCGCGTCCCAGCCTGTCGGGGCTGCTGCCGCTGGCGGCGCTCGCGCTGGGACTGCTGGGCTGGCACCTCGCCGCCACCCGCCTTGACCAGCCCTTCTTGCTGCCCACCCCCGCCGCCGTATGGCGCGAGCTGACCGGCACCTTTCCGGCCCTGGCCGCCGCGTTCTGGGTCACGGCCCGCACCGCGCTGCTCGGCACCCTGCTCGGCAGCGTGGCCGGCATGCTGATCGGGTATCCCCTTGCCAAATTCAGGGCGCTGGAACGCTTCCTGAGCCCCTTTATCATCGCCTCGCAGAGCACACCCATCGTCATCCTCGCGCCGCTGCTCGTGTCGTGGCTGGGCTTCGGCTTCTTTCCGGCGGTGGTCGTCTCCTCGCTGAGCGCCCTGTATCCCATCATGATCTCCACGCTGGTCGGCGTGCGCGAGGTGGACCGCACCTTTCACGAGCTGTTCAGCAGCCTGCGCGCCACGCCGCTGCAGCGCCTGACCCGGCTGGAACTGCCCGGCGCCCTGCCGGTGATGCTGGGCGGCCTGCGGTTGGCGGCGAGCCTGGCCCTGATCGGCGCGGTGGTGTGGGAATTCGTGGACGCCAACCAGAAAGGCCTGGGGCTGGCGGTACAGGTCGCCGGCACCTACCAGAACAAGGCCGCGCAGTTCTCGGCCATCGCCCTACTGATCGTGTTCGGCGTGCTGATCTATGCGGTGATCACCAGCCTGGAACGGGGCGTGATGCGGCGGCGCGGGCGCTGAGCGCCGGGGCCTTTTTCCTGGCCGTCCCCTCTGGGCATCCGCTGGCCCGTGGGGGCGCGGCGCGGCACAGGTAGGCCACCGTACACTCTGTCCTCTCCCCTTTGGCTTTACCCTGGGCCGCATGGACAGGCCGGTGGTGTGTGTGGGGGCGTTGGTGTGGGGACCGGACGGACGGGTGCTGCTTGCCCGCACGACCAAGTGGCGCGGCCTGTGGGGAGTGCCGGGCGGCAAGGTCGAGGGCGGCGAGACGCTGGAGCAAGCGGTGACGCGCGAACTGCGCGAGGAGACCGGACTGCGGCTGAGGGATACGCGCTACGCCCAGACCCAGGAAGCGGTGCTCTCGCCCGAGTTCCACAAGCCCACCCACATGCTGCTGATCGACTTTTTTGCCCGTACCGACGACCCCGGGGTCACCCCCAACGAGGAGATCGTGGAGTGGGCCTGGGTTCCGCTGGCCGAGGCGGCCACCTATCCGCTGAACACGTACACCCAGACCCTGGTGGCGCTGGCCAGGACGCTTTCGTGAAGGGCACCGCTCTGGTCACCGGCGCGGCCCACGGCATCGGGCGGGCGCTGGCGGTGGCGCTGGCCACCGAGGGGTACCACGTCGCCGTGCACTACCGGGGCAGCGCCGACGCGGCGCAGGAGACGGCGCGGCAATGCCGGGACCGGGGCACCCAGGCCACCACCCTGCAGGCCGACCTGACCGACCCGGCCCAGGCCCGTGAACTGGTGCGCCGGGCCCACGCGGCCTTTGACGGTTCGCCGCTGGCCGTGCTGGTCAACAACGTGGGCAACTACGTGCACAAACCGCTGCTGGAGACATCGGACGCCGAGTGGGCCGACATGCTGGGCAGCAACCTGACCTCCACCTTCGCCACCTGTCAGGAAGCTGCGCCGCTGATGCGGGAAACGGGCCGCGGGCGCATCGTCAATCTGGGGTATGCCGGAGCGCGCAACCTGCAGGCCCGGCCCGGCATCGTGCCGTATGTGATTGCCAAGACCGGCGTGCTGCAGCTCTCGCGCTCGCTCGCCTCCGTGCTCTCGGGCAGCGGGGTCAGTGTCAACGTGGTCAGCCCCGGCGTGATCGAGACCAGCGTGTCCCAGCCCCTGCACGAGATTCCCGCCGGACGCGCGGGCACCGTGACCGAGCTGGTGGACGCCGCGCTGTACTTCGTGCGGGCCAGCGATTACGTCACCGGACAGGAGCTGGAGGTCGCGGGAGGCTGGAACCTGTAGGCCAACCCACGAGTCGACCGGAATGCCTGTCACCTGACAGTACTGCCGGTCGTCGGCGCGCCTGGACCCACAAATCATCGGAACTGGCCCCGTGAGAGATACGTGAAGCGGTGTTCATTCGTTCACATCTTCTCGTGAAACACCTCACCTATAGTCACTCTGGTTCCCCCATTACAATTCGTCTTCGTACAGAAAGTCGGCTCCTGCCCGAAACATATGGGGCGTCTGTCGTCTGTCGTGGGAGCGAGGTCTTGGAATTCCAGGGAGGTTTTCACATGAATGGACGCACCACACTTGGCCTGCTGTTCCTCACCCTTTCCCTTGCGGCCTGCGGCAGCCAGAACACGGCCCCCAGCAGCGCGGCACCTTCTGCGGACTCCGGCAGCATGGGCCCAGAAGTGGCGTCCGGGCGCAGCCGCGCCCAGGCCCCACTTCTGGGCACCAGCAATCCTGAAGCCATCCCCGGACAGTACATCGTGGTTCTGAGCCAGGGAATGTCCAGCATGACGGCCCAGGCCCTGGACAGCCAGAGCGCGGGCGGCCTGATCCGTGGCCTGGGCCTCGACCCACAGGGTGTGAGCGTCGGGAACATCTATTCGCAGGCGGTGCGCGGGTTTTCGGCCCGGATGAGCGCCCAGAACCTGAGCAAGCTGCGGGCCAACCCGGACGTGAAATACATCGAGCAGGACGGCGTGATGCACGCCACCGCCACCCAGAGCGGCGCCACCTGGGGCCTGGACCGCATCGACCAGCGCAACCTCCCGCTGGACGGCGCCTATACCTATTCCACCACTGCCAGCGGCGTCAAGGCGTACATCATCGACACCGGTATCAACACCGCGCACACCAATTTTGGCGGCCGGGCAGTCTGGGGAACCAACACCACCGGCGACGGCAACAACAGTGACTGCCAGGGCCACGGCACGCATGTGGCCGGCACGGTGGGCAGCAATACCTGGGGCGTGGCCAAGGGCGTGCAGCTCGTGGCCGTCAAGGTGCTCGACTGCAGCGGCAGCGGCTCGAACTCCGGCGTGATCGCGGGCGTGAACTGGGCGCTGAACAACAAGTCCGGCCCCGCCGTGGCGAACATGAGCCTGGGCGGCGGCTTCAGCCAGGCGGTCAACGACGCGGTGAACAACGCGGCGGCCCAGAACCTGGTGATGGTGGTCGCCGGCGGCAACGAGAACCAGAATGCCTGCAACGTCAGCCCGGCCAGCGCCTCAAGCGCCATCACGGTGGGGGCCACCACCAACACCGACGCGCGGGCCAGCTACAGCAACTACGGGTCGTGCCTGGACCTGTTCGCGCCGGGCAGCAACATCACCAGCACCTGGATCGGCAGCACCAGCGCCACCAACACCATCAGCGGCACGAGCATGGCGACCCCGCACGTGGTCGGCGCGGTGGCCCTGATCCTGGCAGACAACCCAGGCGCAAGCACCGCCAGCGTCACCGGCACCCTGCTGGGCAACACCACCGCCGGCAAGGTCAGCGGCGCGGGCACCGGCAGCCCCAACAAGCTGCTGTACACCGGCACGGCCACCACCCCGCCGCCGCCCACGACCGGCACCACCACCTACACCGGCTCGGTCAGCAGCCGCAAGAGCGTGTACAGCACCGGCTTCAGCTACGCGGGCGGCACCATCAAGGGCGTCCTGAGCGGCCCCAGCGGCAC
Source organism: Deinococcus aerophilus (assembly GCF_014647075.1). NCBI lineage: Bacteria > Thermotogati > Deinococcota > Deinococci > Deinococcales > Deinococcaceae > Deinococcus > Deinococcus aerophilus. Next base: position 15,322 of record NZ_BMOM01000019.1, read on the forward strand.
CGACTTCGACCTGTACCTGCAAAAGCAGAGCGGCAGCAGCTGGACGGACGTGGCGTCCAGCACCGGGTCGGGCAGCAATGAGACCGTGACCTACACCGCGGGCAGCGGCACGTACCGCTGGGAGGTCTACTCGTACCAGGGCAGCGGCAGCTTCACCCTGACCGAGACGCGCTAAAGCCGCAGCGGCGTGGGCGGCGGGCGCAGGGTTCCCTGATCGGGCCCTGCGCCCGCCGCCTGTTGGCTGCCCCTGCCTGACCGCTACAGCGTCAGACTCAGGTGATGCTCGGCGTGAACCTGCCCGCCGTCATCCCGCAGCGCGTCGGGCTGGGTGCCCCAGACGGTGAAGCCGTGGCGTTCGTACAGGCGGCGGGCGGCGTGCTGGGTCTCGGTGACGGCGAGGTGCACAGAGGTAACGCCCGGCCACTCCCGGACCTGGGCCAGCCCCGCGCGCAGCAGGGCGTCGCCGCAGCCCTGACCGCGTGCCGCCGGGGCCACCGAAACGCCGAAGACATTGGCCCGGTGTGCCAGCCGGGGCCGGTCCTCGCGGGCCACCGTCAGCAGGCCGACCAGTGTGCCGTTCAGAAACGCACCGAAGGTCACCGACGTCTCGCCCGGCGCCATCCGTCCGGCGATGGACTCCATCGTCCGGACCGCAAATTCCTCGGCGGTGGTCAGAAACGCCAGCGGGTCGCCGCGCAGGGCCGCGAGCCGCACCTCGCGGTACGCGGGGGCATCCTCCGCCGTGAGTACACGAACGGTGGGCACCTCAGCCACGCACGGCCCCGCCCAGCGATACGACCCCGGCGGCGGTGGCGCGCGCCACGGCGGCCTCACGGTCACGCCAGTTCAGCACATGCCCGTCGGCCCGCACGCGGCGGATCAGGCCCAGGTCCAGGTCCTGGATCAGCCAGCCCGAAGCGTTCCAGCCGTTCTCGGCCACCACCCCGTCCGGGGGCAGGTCACCGTCGGCGGGAGCATACATCGCGGCGCGGCCCACGGCGTCTTCCAGGGCGTAGGACCACGGCGCGTCCGCGATCAGTGGAGCGTGAACGGCGTAACACTGGTTTTCCAGGGCGCGGGCCATGCTGCCCACCCGCACGCGGGTAAAGCCCGCCCGGCTGCCGGTAAACGACGGCACGCACAGCAGCTCGGCCCCCGCCTCGGCCAGCTGCCGCGCCAGTCCAGGAAACTCGCTGTCGTAACAGATGACCACCCCGAAGCGCACCGCCGCCCCGCTTCTCAGCGGCAGTTCGAACACCCGCGTGCCCTGGCCCGGGGCAATGTCCCATTCCTCGGCCTCGAAACGGGTCATCAGCAGCTTGTCCTGCCAGTCGTGGGACCCGTCCGGCGCAAAGACGTGGGCGCGGTTGACAAACCCCGCGCCCGCCCGCACCGGCAGGCTGCCCGACACGATGCAGACCTCATGCCGCCGCGCCAGCCGCGCGTGCAGGGCCAGAAACTCTGGCAACAGGGCGTCCAGTGCGGGCCGCATGCCCAGCACATCGTGCCGGAGGTCCGGCGGCAGCAGGCCCACGAGTTCCAGCGCGGCGTACTCGGGAAAGACCAGCAGCTCGGCGCCCGCCTCCGCCGCTCCGGCCACCCAGCTGCCGACCTTGGCCGCGTAGCTGTTCCAATCCGGCAGCAACTCCACCTCATAGGCCGCCGCCGCCACCTTCACCATCGTCATGCGCCCAGTGTATGGGAGGGGCCGCCGTCAGGCCGCTCCAGGCTCAGTGAACGCTGTCCCACTCCTTGATAAAGTCCCGCAGCAACTCGTCGAGCATGTCGGCGGCCTGCAGCGCGCCGGTGCCCGCGTCCATGCCCCCGAAGTACGAGTCGCGCCACAGGGTCACCTCCTGGTACGGCGCAGCGGCGGCCAGCCAGCCCTCCAGCGCCGCGTCGTAGACCGTGCCGGAGGGGGTGGTCGCGAAGGTGTAATACAGGTTCAGCTGCGTCTTGCCGCCCACGCTGCCCTCAAGCTTGCAGCCCTCCTCCACGGCAATCCCCGCCGCATCCAGGATGTCGAGCATGCGGCCCAGCAGTTTGTCGGTGATGGCGTCGTTCTCCTTGCCCTGCTCCTCGAAGGCCCCGGACACGCAGACCGTCTTGAAGCTCCTGAGGTTGGGGGCCAGATGCTCGGCCCCGGCGCGGCCCAGCCCGCTGCTGAGCAGCAACAGGCCGGCGAGGGGCAGCAGGGACAGACGGGACATGACGACTCCTTTGCAGAAAGGGGCGGCGGGTCGGCTGAAGTGTAAAGCTGTACTGAATTTACTCCTTTTCGGGTCCGTCCGGTGTCTTTATGAAGCGGCGCACAGGCCCCTTTGGGGTTCACCGGGGGGCCGCGTAGACTGGGGCATGACCAAGCAAAGCAAGGTGTTCGTTCCGGCGCTGATCACGGTGGCGGGGGTCGGCCTGGCTGCCGGAGCCGCGTATCTGGCACGCAACCGCAAGGAAGAGGTCAAGGACTACGTGGTGGCCCGCGTGCTCGAAGCCCCCGCCGGCCGCAGCAGCTACACGGACCTGGGCCAGAGCCTGGAGCGGGCCGGCAACGTGCTCGCCGGACGCGCCGCGCGGGCCGCCGACACCCCCGCCAACCGCGAGGTGCTCGCCCACATCATCGGCATCGAGCGCTGGGGCCAGAACCGGCTGCGGGTGGCGCTGGGCCAGCGGGTCTACGAGGCCGACCGTTCCGCGGCCTACCGGCCCGCGCTGGACGCCCCGCTGGATCAGCTGCGCTCGCTGCTGTCCCAGACCCGTTCAGGCACGGTCGATCTCGCGCGGCAGCTGCACGCCGCTCCGCCGGAGGACGGCGTGACCGTGGAACACAACAGCCTGGGACCGTTGAGCGCCAAAGCGTGGCTGCGCTACCTGACCCAGCACGCCGACCTGGAAAGCCGCCGGCTGCGCGGCGAGAAGGCCGAGGGCGAGCAGGCGGGCAAGGGTCAGGCCGCGTTGCCGCAACGCACCCCCTGAGCGGGCGGGGGGCACTTGAGGTGCTGCCCACCTACCTGAGGGCCAGGACAACGCAGAAAACTGTAAGAGTGCGGCCACTAGCCTGAGCGGTAGATGAGCGTCCTGAACAGCGTACTGTCGGCCATTGTCCGCGATGGAGCCAGTGACATCCACCTGCGGGCCGGCAGCCCACCTGCGGGCCGGGTCAACGGCCTGATCAAACGCTACGGCGAGGGCCGCCTGACCCCCGACCACGTGGCGACCTTTGCCCAGGAAATGATGCCGCCCGCCATGTGGACCGAGTTCAACAGCCGGCGCGAGGCCGACTTCGCGTACGGCATCGCGGGACTGGCACGCTTCCGGGTGAACGCCTATTTCCAGCGCGGCACCGTGGGCCTGATCATGCGGGTCATCGAGGACAAGCCGATTCCCACCTTCGAGCAGCTGGGCCTGCCGCAGGAAACCTTTGAGGAACTCACCCAGCATGAACGCGGGCTGGTGCTCGTCACCGGCCCCACCGGATCGGGCAAGACCACCACGCTCGCGAGCATGCTCGACCACATCAACGCGACGCAGCCGGTGAACATCGTCACCCTGGAAGACCCCATCGAGGTGCTGCACCGCGACCGCACCGCCATGATCAACCAGCGCGAGCTGGGCATGGACACCCTGAGTTTCTCGGCGGGCCTGCGCGCGAGCATGCGCCAGGACCCCGACGTGATCCTGATCGGCGAGATGCGCGACAAGGAAACGGTGGAGGCCGCGCTCTCGGCCGCGCAGACCGGCCACCTGGTTTTTTCCACGCTGCACACCCAGGACGCGGTGCGGACCGTCAACCGCATCATCGACTTCTTTGCGCCGCACGAACGCAATCAGGTGCGCCAGGGCCTGTCCGAGAGCATCGTGGGCATCGTCAGCCAGCGCCTATTGCCGCGGGCAGGCGGGGGCCGGGTGCTGGGCATGGAAATCCTGCTCGGCACGCCCACCGTGCGCGAGTGCATCAAGGACGAGACGCGCACCGAGGAAATCAAGCAGGCGCTGCTGGAAGGCGGCGCGCGCGGCATGCAGACCTTTGACCAGCACCTGGCCCAGCTGGTCACCATGGGCCTGATGACCTCCGAGGACGCCATGGCCTCGGCCACCAGCGCCCACGAGCTCAAGATCCTGCTGATGCGCCAGCAGTTCGCGTCGTGACCTGAACCCCCGGAGACCGTGACCCGGGCTCGGGGACCTAGACTCTGGCACATGATCATCAAGTACGGCGGCAACGCCATGAAAAGCCAGGAACTGCGCCGCGCGGTGGCCGCCGAGATCGCGGCGCTGCGGGCCGAACACGCGGTGGTGGTGGTTCACGGCGGCGGCCCGGCCATCGAGCGGGAGCTGGCCGCGCGCGACATCGTCAGCGAGTTCCGGGGCGGCCTGCGCGTGACGCCGCCGGAGATGATGGACGTGGTGGAGGGGGCGCTGTGCGTGCTCAACAAGCGTCTGAGCCAGGATGTGGGACACGCGCTGGGCCTGATGGGGCGCGACAGTGGGCTGCTGCGCGCCGAGGTCCTGGACCCCGAACTGGGCCGGGTGGGCCGCGTGACCGGGGTCAACGCCGACCTGCTGAGAACCCTGCTCGGCGCGGGGCTCACGCCGGTGGTGGGCTGCGTGGCTGTCGGGCCAGACGGCGGGGCGCTGAACGTCAACGCCGACACCGCCGCCGGAGCGGTGGCGGGCGCGCTGGCCGAGGGCATCGTGTTCCTGACCGATGTGGACGGCGTGTACCGCGCGTACCCCGATCCCCACAGCCTCGCGCCGCACCTGACCCGCGCCGAGGTAGAAGAGGGAGTGGCGGCGGGCTGGATCGCCGGAGGCATGATTCCCAAGGTGCGCGCCGCGCTCGACGCCCTGACGCGCGGCGCTCCCTTCGCCACCATCGCCAGCGGCATGACGGCAGGGGTGCTCGCCGCGGCCGCGCGAGGGGAGGCGGGCACGCGCATCACGCCGTAACACGCCGCTGACGCCGGACATTTCCGCCTCCCCTCGCCCCCGGGGCCCACGCCTCCCCGTGTGAGAAACCTCTCGTTCTGGGCCACAGGGCTTACACTGCGGGAGCCAGACTCCGGGCAGAGGGGGCGAGCAGATCCGTGCCGGAACTTGAGGTTCAGCTTCTGGGTGGATTTCGGCTGATCTACCACGGGCAGCCTCTGACGGCCGTGCACGCTCCGCGCCAGCAGGCGCTGCTCGCGTGGCTGCTGTTGCATCCGGACGCCCCCCAGCCGCGCCGGCAGATCGCCTTCGCCCTGTGGCCGGATTCCGAAGAGGCGCAGGCCCTGACCAACCTGCGGCGCGAACTGCACCACCTGCGCCGAGGTCTGCCCGAGTGCGGGCGCTATCTGGAGATCACGGCGCAGACCCTGCGCTGGAAACATGACGCGCCCTACAGCGTGGACGTTCAGGATTTTGGGCAGGCTCTGGGCCGCGCGAATGGCCGCCGCACACCGCTCGATCTGCAGCGGGCTGCCGACCTGTACCGGGGCGAACTGCTGTGCGCGGTGGACGACGGGTGGCTTGAGCCCCACCGCCGGGCCCTGCACGGACAGGCCGTGGAGGTGCTTGAGGAACTGGCCGGGCAACTGGAGCACACTGGCGAACGGACCCGGGCGCTGCACGTGCTGGAACGTCTGCTGGCCCTGGAACCGCTGCGTGAGGATGTGTATGCGGGAATGATGCGCCTGCACCTCGCCGAGGGCAATGGAGCGGCGGCCCGGCAAACCTATGACCGCTGCGCCGCCGTCCTGAAGGCCGAACTGGGCGTGGAGCCCGGCCCGGTGGTGCAGGCCGTTTGTACAGCAGCGCAGGACAGTGCGTTGGGCACGCCGCCCACCCTGCCCGGCGAGGGGCCGCTGATCGGCCGGCGTGAGGAGTGGCGGCGCATGCTGCGGGTGTGGCAGCGGGCCAGCGCCGGGGCCGCGCAGGTCCTGCTGATCGCGGGCGAGGCGGGCATCGGCAAGACGCGGCTGGCCGAGGCGTTGCTCGCACTGGCGGGGACGCAGGGAGCCCGGGTGGCCCGCACCCGGTCGTACGCCGCCGAGGGCCGGCTCGCCTACGCGCCCATCGGGGACTGGCTGCGGAGTCCGGCGCTGCAAGCGGGCCTGGGCCGCCTGGGCGAGCCGTGGCACAGCGAACTGGGCCGGCTGCTGCCCGAACTGGCTCCTTCGCCGGCCCAGCCCGCACCCGAGTTGCCCAGCCAGGGCTGGCAGCGTCAGCGGCTGTTCGAGGCGCTGGCCCGGGCCTTTCTGGCGGACGGGCCCACCCTGCTGCTGCTCGACGACCTGCAGTGGTGCGACCGTGACACGCTGGAATGGCTGCACTACCTGCTGCGTTTCGCTCCCACCGCGCCGCTGCTGCTGCTGTGTACCCTGCGCCGCGAGGAAATAGAGGCCAATCCTGCGGTGCAGGCCTTCTTGCAAGACCACCAGCAGCGCGGGCTTCTGGAGGTCACTGAACTCGGGCCGCTGAGTTCCGAGGAGACGGGGGCGCTGGCCGCCTCGCTGCATCCCGGCACGCTGTCCCTGCAGGCCCAGGCGCAGCTGTACGAGGCCACCGAAGGCCAGCCCCTGTTCATCGTCGAGGCGGTGCGCGCGGGCCTGTCCTTCCATGCCGGCGACGGCTCGCTGGTGCTGCCCGCGTCTGCCCGGGTGCAGGCCACCATCGCCGCGCGCCTGGGTCAGCTGTCCAGCGGCGCGCGCAGCGTGGCCCAGCTGGCCGCCACCATCGGGCGGGCCTTTGAGGTCGAGGTGCTGCGCGAGGCCAGTGACCTGGAAGAAGAACCGCTGGTGGCGGCCCTGGATGAACTGTGGCAGCGCGCGGTGGTGCGCGAACAGCCCGGTCCCAGCGGCACCTACGACTTCACCCATGACCGGCTGCGCGAGGGCGCCTACACCGAACTCAGTCCGGCCCGCCGGCGGCTGCTGCACCGCCGCGTGGCCCAGGCGCTGGAGCTGCGGCACGCGCCGGATCTGGGTCATATCTCGGCCCAGCTGGCCGCACACCATGAACAGGCCGGGCAGTTTGAGAGGGCGGTGGGCTTCTCCCTGCGGGCGGCGCAGCGGGCCAACAGCGTCTCGGCCAGCCAGCAGGCCATTGCCCAGGCGACGCGGGCGCTGCAGCTGATCCGGCACCTGCCGGCGGGCGCGGACCGTGACCGGCAGGAGCTGGAAGCCCACACCACCCTGGCTGCCGCCTACACCGCCCTGAAAGGCTTCGCCTGTCCTGAGCTGGAAACGGCCCTGAACCACGCCCTGGGGCTGGGAGAAAAGATGGGGGACGAGCCTGCCATCATCGCCAGCCTGTGGGGCCTGTACGCGCTGCACATCGTCCGGGGCAACGTGGGCCTGTCGCGCCGGCTGGCCGGGCGGGCACTGGAGCTGGCCGGAGACCACGCCGGGCTCCTTACCGACTGCCATCAGGCGCTGGGCGGTCTGGATCAGATCGAGGGCCGGCTGGACAGCGCCGCCGAGCATTTCGGTATTGCCAACCGCCTGTACCACCACAATGGCCAGCGCCGGGTTCTGTTCGGAGCGGACGTGGGGGCCTTCAGCCTGTCCTGGGGCGCGCATGGCCTGTGGCTTCAGGGGCGCATCGAGGAGGCGCGGGAGCATGTGGCCCGGGCCGCTGCGATTACTGCTGAACAGGACCACCCCTTTACCGTGATGCAGACCGCCGCCTACCGCGCCGTTTCCGAGCAGCTGGAACACGATCTGGACGCAGCCTGGGCCAGCGCCGAGGCGGCCGTGACCGGATGCCGGCACTACAACATCGCCTACTACCACGAGTGGGGCGTGATCGTGGGGGGCTGGGTGATGGCCCGGCGCGGCGATCCGCACGCGGGACTGGTGCGCATTCAGCGGGGGCTGGAGGCCCTGCGGCGTCAGGACGCCGCGCTAAGGCTGCCGTACTACCTCGCGCTGCTTGCCGAAACGCAGCTGCAACTCGGGCAGCCGGAGGCGGCGCGGGCCACGCTGGACAGTGCCCAGGCCATGGCCAGCCAGAACGGGGACGTGTGGTATCTGCCCGAACTCTACCGGCTGCGCGGTCTGACCGACCCCCAGGGAGCTCAGGCGTGGTTTCACCGCGCACGCTCCATCGCCCAGAAACACGGCAGCCTCTCGCTGGAACTGCGCGCGGTGACCAGCCTGGCCGAGCACCTGCACCGCGAAGGCCACGATCAGGAAGCGGCCGCAGCGCTGGAACCGGTACAGGCCCTGTTTCCCGAACGGCTGGTCACGCCCGACCTGAGCGCGGCGCGGGCGCTGCTGGGTCTGCTGTGACGACGAACCCCCCGCACACCTGAACGCCGCCCGGCGTTCCCGAACGCCGGGGCGAACGCCTGAGGAACGGTCCGGAGTGCAGGCTGGGGTCACGGAAGCCCCGAAGAGCAAGAGCAGAGCACACCAGATCGGCATGCTCTCCCGGGCGGGGTTCTTTCAGGTTCTGCCCCCCTCCTTCCGTTCCAGGAGATGATGATCATGCCTATTCCCCGTGTGTCTCCGCTCGTTCTGTTTCCCCTCGCTGCGCTGCTCTCGGTGGGCCTCGCCTCCAATGCGGCGGTCAACGCCGACGCACTGCAGTGGGCAGACGCTCCTGCCTTCTTGCCTCCGGGCGCACAACTCGCGGTGCTGGACGGTGATCCCAGCAAGGCCGTGCGAATCACGCTGCGCCTGAAGATGCCCGCCGGCTACCAGATTCCGGCGCACTGGCACCCCACCCAGGAGGACGTGACCGTACTGTCCGGCAGCATGTATGTGGGCATGGGCGACGCGCTGAGCAAGACCGGCGGCACCCTGCTGAAACCCGGCGGTTTCGTGGCCCTGGGCGCCAAGATGAACCACTACGCCTGGACCGACGAAGCCACGGTGCTGCAGATCCATATGGACGGCCCCTTCGAGATCACCTATGTCGACCCGGCCCTTGATCCGAGAAACAAGAAGTAATGCCCCCACCGCCACCGCTCTCCTGACAGGGAGCGTGGCGGAACCAAGCAAAAGGATGTGTGACATGATCACCATGCCGAACCGTCCCGCCCTGTCCAACCTTCCCGTCCAGGACGCCGTGAATACCCTGCGGACCTCCCTGCGCGGCGAGGTGATTCAGCCCGAGGATGACCGCTACGACGATCTTCGCGCGCTTTACAACGGCATGATCGACAAACATCCGGCGCTGATCGTGCGCTGCACGGACGTGGCCGACGTGCAGGCAGCGCTGGCCTTTGCCACCGAACACGGGTTGCGCCTCGCCATTCGCGGCGGCGGCCACAACGGCGGCGGCCTGGGCAGCGTGGACGGCGGACTGGTCATTGATCTCTCTGCCATGCACAGCGTGCGGGTGGATCCCGGGGCACGCACGGTGCGGGTCGAGGGCGGCGCGACCTGGGGACAGGTGGACCACGCCACCCACGCCTTCGGGCTGGCCGTGCCGTCGGGCATCATTTCCACCACCGGGGTGGGCGGCCTGACGCTGGGCGGGGGGCTGGGCCACCTGACGCGCAAGTACGGCCTGACCATCGACAGCCTGCTGGAAGCCGACGTGGTGCTCGCCGACGGGCAGCTCGTGACCGCCAGCGAGCAGGAACACAGCGACCTGTTCTGGGCCATCCGGGGCGGCGGCGGCAATTTCGGAATCGTGACCTCATTCCTGTTCCGGGCGCACCCGGTCGATACCATCGTCGGTGGCCCGACCCTGTGGACGCTGGAACAGGCCCCGCAGGTGATGCGCTGGTACCGCGAGTTCATCGTGAACGCCCCCGAGGACCTCAACGGCTTCTTTGCCTTCCTGACCGTGCCGCCCGCTCCCCCGTTTCCCGAACACCTGCACCTGCAGAAGATGTGCGGCGTGGTGTGGTGTTACACCGGTCCACAGGACCGGGCCGAGGAGGTCTTCGCGCCCATTCGCGAGTTCGGGCCGCCCGCGTTGCACGGTGTCCATGACATGCCCTACCCGGCCCTCCAGAGCGCCTTCGACGGTCTGTATCCCCCCGGACACCAGTGGTACTGGCGCGCAGACTTCGTGAAGGAACTGACCGACGAGGCCATCGCCGCGCACGTTGAGCACGCCCGGACCCTGCCGACCATGCATTCCACCATGCACCTGTATCCCGTCAATGGAGCCGCGCACCGCGTGGGCCAGCAGGACACCGCGTGGAGCTACCGCGACGCCACCTGGGGCGAGGTGATTGTCGGCGTTGATCCCGATCCGGCCAACGCGGGCACCATCCGGGACTGGTGCGTGAACTACTGGGAAGCGGTCCATCCCTACTCGATGGGCGGCGCCTACGTCAACATGATGATGGACGAGGGCCAGGACCGGGTGCGGGCCGCCTACCGCGACAACCACGACCGGCTCCGGCAGGTCAAGGGCCGCTACGACCCCCGCAACGTCTTCAGCGTCAACCAGAACATCCGGGCAGACTGAAGCTTCCCCCATTGCCCCCCTTCCAGCTGGAGGGGGGGGTTTTTTCCGGCCTGTCAACGCGTCATGCTGAACACCAGGGTATCGCGCAGTTGCGCAGGATCATCGGCGGCCACTGCGTCGTTGCGCAGCGTGGCGTCTAAGGTGTACCCCAGCGCACGGGGAATGCGGGCGCTGCGCGCGTTGGCCGCGTCACAGCGGATCTCGATGCGCCGGAAGCCAAGCCCATTCAACCCGAATCCGGTCAGCGCCCCGGCCACCTCCTGCGCGTGGCCGTGTCCGGTGTGCGCGCTGGCGATCCAGTACCCGATCTCGGCCTTTGGCACCCGCCAGTCCAGGGCGTGATAACCGCTGCTGCCGATGAGTTCACGGCCATCTGCGGTCCAGACGAGCAGGCGCAGTTCCTCGCGGGTGGCGAAGCGCTCGGCAGCGGCCCGGAGATTCTCGGCGGTGCCGGGCAGGTCCAGGGGCTTCTGGGCCCAGACCATCCAGCGGCGCAGCTCGGGCAATGAGGCGTGGATGGCCGCATGGACGGCCGCCGCGTCCCCGGCCGGGGCGCACGCAGCAGCAGCCGGGGCGTGCGGAGTTCGGTGGGCAGCGCTGGAACCGTCACGGTGGGCAGGATACCGGCCCCCGGCGCCCCCTGATCCGGCCTCAACCGCCCTCAGTTCAGACGGGGATCGGCCGGGTTCACGCCGTACACCGCTCCCCAGGGCTGATACACACTTTTCAGAACATCCCGGCTGACTACCTGTCCCTTCACCCGGACCGTGCGGGTGATCACGCTGGTCATGCCCTGCATCGGGGTGTCGAGCAGCCGGCGGTCTCCGGGAGCCACGCGGGCGTCGGGCGTGTAGCTCGGGGCGGCGGGGGGCCGGAAGTCGCTGACCACCGGATCACTCACCGTGACCTCCCGCCCGGTGTTGGCCCCGAACACGTCGAAGCGCAAGGTTTGCTCGGCACGGTTCCAGCTCGCCTGAACAAACAGGTGCGCGGGGGTGTCGTTCCTGACCTTGAGGTTCTTGTACGGTGCGTACACGGTGGCCTCGAACCCCACCGGGTCGTAGTACTTCACACGGTGGCTGTGCTCGCTGCGGTCGGTGATGGGCAGGCCAGCGTTGTACATGGCCCGGAAGATGGTGGTGCTGACCTGACAGATGCCGCCGCCGTCCTCCTTTTCCAGCGTGCCGCCCGCAATGATGAAGCCCGGCACAAAGCCGGTGCTGGCATCAATCCGCCCGATTTCCTGGTTGAAATCGAATTCGTGGTCCGGCGCAATAAAGAAGTTGTCCAGCTTGGCGGCACCCACCAGAATGTTTTTTTCCCGGAAGTCCGGGCTGCCCGCGTAACTGCTCTGGCCGGAGGCAACGTGCCACAGCACTCCCCGCTGGGCCAGCAGTTCCACGCTGCGCTCGGGAACCACCCGTTGAAAGGCCACCCGCGCCGACGGCTCGCCCTCAAGAATGGCCTTTTGCAGATTGGCCCGTGTGCCGTCACGGTCAAAGACCCAACCGATCTGATCGGTGGCGGTCCACTGTTCCCCCACCTTGCGGAACACGGCGGGCAACGGCTGGCGGGCGTTGACCTCCCGCTCGATGCGGTCCAGCGTGGGCGTCAGGGTGGTGCTGAGCTTGTTGTATTCCCTGCTGCGGGCGATGCCCTCGGCGGGCAGGAGCCAGCTCTTGGCAAAGGTGTGGGTGGTCTGCTCTCCCGCGTGAATCTTGTGCTGCTGGTCCACCAGAATCAGCTTGAAGGGCTCGGAGACGGCTCCGCCGGAGGACTGGGCGTGGGCCGTGGTCATCAGCCCCACGGCCAGCGCACTCAGAAGGATGGGATTCATGCCTTCAGGTTAGGCAATTCAGGGCAGACCCCCGTGAGCACCGGCGTCCACAGCGTTTACAGGCTGTTGCTGCGCCATTCACACACTGGGGGTCTGGGACTTTCAGGGAATTGGAACCTTCAGGGAATCAGGGCCTCGAGCTGCGCCAGCCGCTGACGCAGGGTCTGCTCGTCCGGAGCCACCAGATTGACGTGTCCCAACTTGCGTCCGGCCCGCCAGTCCTTGTGGTACAGGTGCAGGTGCGTGCCCGGCAGAGCGTCGATGCCTGCCCAGTCGGGTTCCAGCGGGGTGCCGTCCGCCGCCGCCACCCCCACCACGTTCACCATCGCGCAGGGGTGCAGGGGCCGCCAGTCGGCCAGTGGCAGTCCGAGCACCGCGCGCACCTGGGCCTCGAACTGACTGACTCCACCACCGTCCTGGGTCAGGTGGCCGCTGTTGTGTACGCGCGGGGCGACCTCGTTCACCAGCAGGCGGCCGTCCGGCAACTGGAAATATTCCAGCGTCATCAGTCCTTCCAGACCCCAGGCCTGCGCCACCTGCCCGGCCAGTTCCCGGGCCTGCCCCTCGCCCGCCGCGTTCCCGGTATACAGGCTGGTCCGCAGAATGCCGTTCCGGTGAACATTTTCAATCAGGGGGCCGGAGGCCAGCCGTCCGTCCGCGGTGCGGGCCACCGCCAGACTGACCTCGCGCTCGAAGGGCACCAGCCCCTCCAGCACGCACGGCACCCGGCCCAGCCCGATCCAGGCCGCCGACAACGCCGCCGCATCCGACACGCGGGCCTGTCCCTTGCCGTCGTAGCCCAGTTCGGAGGTCTTGAGAATGCCCTGGCCTCCCACTGCCGCCAGCGCCGCCTCCAGATCGGTCCCGGCCTCGATCACGGCAAAGGGCGCGGTCCCGGCCTCCGCCGCCCGCAGCGCCTCCTTCTCGCGGGCACGGTGCTTGCTGCGTGAGAGCAATTCCCCGCCGGGACGCACCGGCACGCGGCCTTCCAGGGCGGCCAGAGCGGCCAGGGGCACGTTCTCGAACTCCAGGGTCACGGCGTCACACCCGGCCAGGGCCTGCAGCGCGGCCGCGTCGGTGTAGGGCGCGTGCCGGTGGGCCGCACACAGCCGCGCCGGGGCCTGGGCGTCGGGCTCCAGCACGGTCACGCGCACGCCCAGCGGCAGGGCGGCCAGCGCGAGCATCTGCGCGAGCTGGCCGCCGCCCAGAATGCCCAGGTGGGGGGTCATTCCGCGCCCGCCTGGGGGTGGCCCTCGAAGTACGGGTCGTCCAGCACAGCCCGGGTCTGCTGCTCCCGGAAAGCCTGCAGCCGGCCGCGCACCCCGGCGTCGGTGGTGGCGAGCAGGGCGGCGGCGAACAGGGCGGCATTCTTCGCCCCGGCCTGTCCGATGGCAAAGGTCGCGACCGGCACGCCGCCGGGCATCTGCACGATGCTCAGCAGGCTGTCCTGGCCGCTCAGGGCGCGCGACTGCACCGGCACCCCCAGCACCGGGACCCACGTGAAGGCCGCGAGCATGCCGGGCAGGTGGGCCGCCCCGCCCGCCGCGGCGATGATGCACGAGAAGTTCAGCCGCTCGGCGCGCGCCGCGTAGTTGGCAAGCAGTTCCGGCGTGCGGTGCGCCGAGAGCACCCGCACCTCGTAGGCGATCTCCAGGCGGGCGAGCAGTTCCAGGGCACCCTCCAGCGTGGGAAAGTCGCTGCGGCTGCCCATCACCACGCCCACGCGGGGCAGCGGAACCGGGGTGGAAGAAGGCGGGGAGGTCACGGCCCACATGCTACCTGCCCGCCGCTGCCCGGACCCTGCGGGCCGCCGCACGCTAGCCTGAACATGTGACGGCCCCCCCACTTTCCCCCCCCGATTACCCGTGGCTGTTCTCCCGCACCCGTGCGGGCCGGGCCCGTGGGCCGGGAGGAGCGCGGGCCCTGCTGGACGCGCTGGGGGCACCGGATACCGCGCTGCCATGCATCCGGGTGGTCGGCACCAACGGCAAGGGCAGCACCTGCGCCATGCTGGAAGCGGGACTGATCGCCGCCGGGCTGCGCGCGGGCCGCTTTACCAGCCCGCATCTGCACGCCTACGAGGAACGCATCCGGGTAGGCGGCCGCACTCTGGACCCGGCACGCACCCACGCCTTTATCGAATGGGCCAAGCAGCATGCTTCCGACGCCGCCTTCTTCGATCTGACGCTCGCGCTGGCCTGCCAGGTCTTTGCGCAGGACGGCGTGCAGGTCGCGGTGATGGAGGCGGGCGTGGGCGGCGCGAGCGACGCGACCCAGGCCCTGAGCAACGTCGTCGCCGTGGCCCTGACCAATGCCGAGCTGGACCATACCGGGGTCCTGGGCACCACGGTCGCCGAGATCGCCCGCGACAAGGCGGGAGCGGCGCGGCCCGGCCTTCCGCTGCTGACCACCGCCAGCGGCGCGGCCCTGACGGTCGTGCGCGAGGTGGCGGCCAGGGTGGGGGCACCGCTGCTGGCCCCCCAGACGCACCCGGCGCTGTTTGCCCTCCCCCATCCCCCCCGGCTGGCCGGACCCCACCAGCACGTCAACGCGGCCCTGGCCGCCGCCACGCTGCGGACCCTGGGCCACGCGGAGGGAGTGTCGGCGGCCCTGGAGGCCACCCACCCGGCCCGCCTGGAGCGGCTGGAGTGCGGCGGAAAAACCGTCCTGATTGACGGCGCCCACAATCCCCACGCCACCCGCGCCGTGGCCCAGGCCGTTCCCCACGCCGACGTGCTGCTGTTCGGCAACCTGGCCCGCAAGGACACAGACGCCACGCTGACGCCGCTGCTGCCGGTGGCCCCCGTGCGGGTCTTCACCGCGCCGGGTGACCTGGCCACGCCCCCTCAGGAACTCGCCGACCGGTACGGCGGCCACGCCTGCCCCGACCCCGCCGCCGCCCTGGCCCAGGCGCTGGCCCTGACGCCGGCGGGCGGTACCCTCCTGGTCACGGGAAGCCTGTATCTGGCCGGGTCGGTGCGCGGGCAGCTTGACAGCTCCGCATCCGCCGGTTAGACTTCTCTCCGCTCTGGATCGTTAGCTCAATTGGCAGAGCAGCTGACTCTTAATCAGCGGGTTGTAGGTTCGATTCCTACACGATCCACCACCGAGAAAGCCCCGTCCCATGCGGGGCTTTCTTCTATGCTTCCCGGGAGGCGCGGGCCTGTAACCGCGGCCTGCGCCGCTGCGGACTGCCGGGACTAATCGCTGGCCGCCACGGGCGACTTGCTGGTCAGGCCGTCCCACCTCAGCACCTTCCCGGTGCCCGGAGCCGCCGCGCCGCCCACCGATATGAAGGCGTCGCCCTTCTGGTTAAAGGCCACCGAGGTCGGGGTGTCCAGGCCCGTCAGCAGGGTTTCCTTGACGCCGCCCGCCTTGAGGCGCACCACCGAACCGGTATTGGGCGTGAAGCCCTGTCCGCCGAACAGGCCCAGCTGAACGGCGTACAGGTTGCCGTCCGGGCCTGTTGTCAGGTCGGTCGTCATGGTCAGTCCGGTGGCCCAGTCGGTCTGGGTTCCGTCGCTGGCGACCCGGACCACCTTGCTCGATCCCGGTGTGAACGGGAAGCCGGGCAGCAGGGACACGTAGGCGGCTCCGTCATTGAGGAAGGCAATGCCGGTGGGAACCGCCTGCGAGGTGGGGGGAATGCCCGGCCCCGGATTGTCATTGGGCAGGTTGTCGAAGACGGTGACCAGGGTGATCTCCCCGGTGGCAGGGTTCACCCGCAGCAGGTCGTTGGCCCCGGCATCGGTCATCCACAGCTGGCCGTCGGGTCCGGCGGCGAGGCCGTAGGCATGGGAATCCTTTTCCTGTCCGTCAGGATTCTGGGCGGCCTCGAAGGTCCAGGCGTTGGCGATCTGCGTCACGCCGGAGTCATCCAGACGCAGCAGCACCGACGTCTGCGGCAACTGGGCAATGCTGGCTCCGTCACCCCAGTGGCCGGTGCTGATGTAGAGCTTGCCCCCCAGCTCGGCCAGCCGGCTGGCCCCCTCAGGGCCCTCCGCACCGGCCACAGAGGTCAGGGTGGCCACGGTGGTGGCCGCGCCCTGTGCGTTCACGCGGATGATTCTCGCCGTGTTGCCATACATGTTGACTGTCGGATCGGTGCTGCCGGGCCCGGCAGGCGTGGTGAAGCTGTTGGGCCCGCCGGTGCCGGAGTCGGCGATCCAGACCGCTCCATCGCTGCCCACGTACACGCCCTGCGGACCGTTGAGGCCCTGGGCCACCACGCTGCCCTGATGATTGATGGGAGGCGGCGCCGGAGTGCAGCCTGCCAGCAAGGTCAGGGTCAGGGCAGTTATGCCCCCCATCAGCGAAGTCTGATGTCGTCTCAAACTCATGTCGTCCTCCTGTGTCTGTGCCCGTCTGGAGCCAGCAAAAGGGAACTGAACGGTCTGTCTCACCCAAGGCGCCTGGAAACAAGGCAACACTGTCCCATCCACCGGCCGGGATCACCGGTGGGCCGTGCAGACAGCGGCCGTGACCGGCCCCGCAGGGGGAGAGAGAACTTCGACTCGGCTATGGCATCACCTCCTCAGCAACAGGGCGAAGAGCGCGCGGGTTTCCTGAGCGTACACCTCCCCCCTGACCTTGACAAGCGGGCCGACCGGTTTGAAGGCCAGCAGCTTGAGCCACATATCAGGAACGTAAGGACCGGGCCGGGACATCTCTGTCCGGCCCGGCCCTGGAAGAACGCTCAGGGCTGCTGGGGGTCGGGTGCCGGTGTCTCCTGTAGGGCCTCCGCGCCGCTGCCCTCGGGCCGCAGCAGCGGAAAGAGCAGCACGTCGCGGATGCTGTCACTGTCGGTCAGCAGCATGGCGAGGCGGTCCATGCCCATGCCCATGCCGGCAGCGGGCGGCATGCCGTACTCCAGCGCCAGCAGAAAATCCTCGTCCTGCTCGTGGGCCTCGTCGTCGCCGGCGTCGCGGCGCGCGGTCTGGCTCTCGAAGCGGGCGCGCTGCTCCAGGGCGTCGTTCAGCTCGGAATAGATCGGGGCCAGCTCGAAGCCCGCCACGAACAGGTCGGCGCGCTCGGCCAGACCGGCGCGGCTGCGGTGCGCCTTGACGAGGGGGCTGATTGCCAGCGGCACGTCGGTCACGAAGGTGGGGTCCACCAGGGTGTGTTCCACGTACTCGCCGAACAGCTTGTCCAGCAGCTTGTAGTCGGGCACCTTGCGCAGCTCCGGATGACGCTCATCGGTCCACGCACGCAGGCGGGCAAGGTCGGTGGGGTCAAAGTCCAGGCCCGCGGCCTGCTGCAGCGCCGTCACGAAATCCAGCCGCCTGAACGGCAGGGCGAAGTTGATCTCGCGGCCCTGGTACGTCAAGCGGTCGGAGCCGCTGACCTGACGCACCAGTCCCGAGAGCATCTCCTCGACCAGCCGCATCATGTCGTTGTAGTCGCCGTAGGCAAAGTACGCCTCCAGCATGGTGAATTCGGGGTTGTGGGTGCGGTCGATGCCCTCGTTGCGGTAGTTGCGCCCAATTTCGTAGACCCGCTCGAAGCCGCCGACGAGCAGCCGCTTGAGGTACAGCTCCAGGCTGATGCGCAGACTGAAATCGTGCGACAGGGCGTTGTGGTGGGTCTTGAAGGGCTTGGCCTCGGTGCCGCCCGCCACGGTCTGCAGCGTGGGGCCTTCCACTTCCATGAAATCGCGTTCGTCGAGGAAGGTGCGGATGTAGCGGATAGCCTGCGAGCGGACGCGGAAGGCCGCGCGGCGCTCGGGGTTGATCATCAGGTCCAGGTAGCGGCGGCGGGCACGCAGTTCCTCGTCCTGCAGGCCGTGAAACTTGCTGGGCAGGGGGTGCAGGCTCTTGACCAGCGGCTGCCACGACGTGACCCGCAGGGTGAGCTGACCGGTGCGGGTCACGAAGGGAAAGCCGCGCACACCGATGATGTCGCCCAGATCAATCTTCTTGGTCGGATCGAAGTGCTCGGTGTCCTGCTTGGAAAAATGCAGCTGCAGCGAACCCTCGCCGTCACTGAGGTCCGCGAAGGCCGCCTTGCCCATGTGCCGCAGCAGCGTGACGCGCCCGGCCAGCGCATAGACCTCCTCCGGCCATTCCTGGCCCGGCTCCAGCTTGCCCTCGGCGTCGGCGGGGTGGGCGGCGAGCACGGCGCGGGTGGCGTGGGTGCGCGGGTAGGAGTACGGCGAGGCCTCGAAACCCGCGGCGACCTGGGCGTCCAGGTTGTTCAGGCGGCTGACGGTCTGCTCGTGGAGTCCTTCGGGGCGAGGCGGGGTGGAAGTGGGGGAAGCGTCGGACATTCCTGGCAGTATAGGCGGCGGGCTGTGTGGTCACGGCTGTCCACGCACCATGCCGTGCCCCCCTGAAGGCGGCGGCGGGGCCCAGCGGCGCGTGAAGATGGGCCGTAAAGCGCAAAATTCCAGTGACTGATGGGGCGCAGATGGCCGCAGAATCGCCCACACCAGCACAGAAACGACGCCCCACCGACCGGGCCTGAGCGACAGACCGCCGTCGCCGTGACCGGCTCCCGCACCAGGAAAACACAGGAGACGGCAGACGGCGCACAAGGGCCGTCTGCCGTCTCCTGTGAACTTCCGGGGCTCAGTACTCGATGCTCTTGATCTTGTACTTCATCTGCTTGCCGTTGTCCAGATTGACCACAAAGGCCTCTCCCTTCTTGCGGCCCATCAGCTCCTTGCCCACCGGGCTGTCCTCGCTGACCCGCGGCAGGCTGCCCCCCGTGACGGTGGCCTCGGGCGCGCTGACGACGAGCACCTTCATGTCCTTCTTGGTGGCCTCATTGCCCAGCACCACAATGGCGCCCAATTCCACGCGGCCCTCGTTCTCATGGTCCTCGATGATGGTGGCCAGGGCCAGGGTGTCTTCCAGCTCGTCAATGCGCGCCTCGATGTTCATCTTCTCGCGCTTGGCATCTTCCAGGCCGGTGTCCTCGGTATCGGCACTCGTCTCCATCTGCTCCTGCAGAATACGGGTGGCCTCGGCTAGGCGGGCCTGTTCCATGTTCAGCGCCTTTTGCAGCCGCTCGTAGCCCTCGCGGGTCAGTTTCACCGTCTTGGTCGCTTGTGTCACCGTTATGCCTCCGTTGCGCCGCTGGCCGTGACCGGCGGGGAGTGGGTTCAAAATCACTGTGAGAAGTCAGCGCGCATTCTGGCACAGGCCCCCGGCGCTGGCAATCAATTTTGCCTGTGTCCGGGGGCCTGTGTCACTTCCCGCTCAGGTCGGCTGACCTGCGGCCGGCAGAACCGCCATCTGAGTGACACGCCGGGTGGCCCAGACGACCACACACAGCAGCCCCGCGAGCAGCGCCAGCGTGACGGGCACCGCGTCGGGACCGTGGCGCGCCGAGAGCACCCCCAGTCCCCACGGAGCCGCGATGCCGCCCACGCTGCCCGAGGTGAGCAAAAAGGGCACCAGCCGCGCGGGCAGGTGGCGGGTGGTCCACACCAGGGTGGTCCCGAACACCGGCCCCAACGCCAGCCCGGCCAGCACGTAGGCCACCGGGGCCAGCGCCGCCTGGGTGGCCGCGAGCGCGAATACGACGGTCAGGGCAGCGCAGCCCAGGACCAGTCGGTGCGGGCGCACCCGCGCCCCGAACAATCCGGTCAGGATGCGCCCCACGGTCAGGCCGCCCCAGTACCCGCTGACGACCAGCGCGAAGGCGGCGACGCCCAGGCTTTGCAGGTGGCGGCCCGCCCACGCCCCAAAGCCCACCTCCAGGCTGACATAGAGGGCGATCAGCAGCAGGAACAGCGCGACCTGCACGCCCAGGCGGCCTGGAGCGTCCGGCAGCGGCGTCTCGCGCATGGCCGGAAATCCCCACAGCCGCGCGACGAGTAGGGTCAGGCCGCACAGCGCGGCCACGCTGAGAAACGGCACGGCGAGGTTGCCGCCAGAGCCGGCCACCAGCAGCGGTGAGAGGATGCTGCCCACGCCGAACACTGCGTTCACCAGATTGATGGCCCGCGTGCCGATGCTCGCGTACGCCGCGTTCAGGGCTCCGCTCACCCCGCCCAGCCCAAAGCCGCCCAGCAGCGCGCCGCCCACCGCCAGCGCCCAGACCGGGGCCACGGCCACCGTGCTGACCCCCGCCGCCAGCGTCAGCACACTGCCGACCACCACCCGGCGCAGGCTCAGGCGCGTCAGCAGCACGCCCACCAGCGGAGGGGCCAGCGCCGAGCCCAGGAAATGTGCGCTGGCGATCAGGCCCACTCCCGCCGTGCTGATGCCGTAACGTGCCTGGAACAGGCCAAAGGCCGGTCCATACATCGCCTGAATCACGCCCAGCGTCAGGAAGGCCAGCGTGCCCGCCGCCAGCACCTGCAGCGACAGGGAGGAAGGCGGCGGCGGAGCGCTCACAGGACCGGCCACGGCGTCATCGAAACGGCAATCACGGGGCCGAAGGTAGCATGTGCTCCCCCTGCGCCCCCAGCCTGTCCGGCGTGGGACGCGCGGCCCGTCACGCGGCCCATCAGAAATCCGCGCCTCCAGCAGGGGCGCGGACTTATGGGCACGGGCGGGCAACTACTGAACGCGGGCCAGCCCTTCCTGCGCCGCTTTGTAGTTCGGGCTGAGCTTCAGGGCGCGCTGGTAGTTCTCGCGGGCCTTGAGGCGGTCCGGGGCGACAGCGCCCGCTCCGCGCTCGTAACTCAGGCCCAGGTAATACAGGTATTCGGGTGTCTGGCTGCCCAGGGCGGCGGCGCGCGTCAGGGTGTCGCGGGCGGTCTTCAGGTCACCGCTGTCCAGGCTCAGGCGGCCCAGGTAGTAGTAGAACTCGGGATTTCTCAGCGGGTCCAGGGTCACGGCCTGGGTCAGCTGCGCCCGGGCGGTCACGGCGTCCCTGGCCAGATAGCTGACCACGCCGTACTGTCCCACCGCATAGGCGTTGGTGGGGGCCAGACGCGCGGCCTGGGCTGCCTCGGATTTCGCGGCCACCACGTCGCCGTTCAGCGCGAGCAGCTTGGCGTAGTACGCGCGGTTGTAGGGATCGCGCGGGTCGGCGATGACGGCCTGCTGCAGGTAATCCAGCGCCATTTTCAGGTCGCCGGTGGCGTAGTACATGTCCCCCAGGTTGAACAGCAAGATGGCATTGTCTGGATTCAGGGTATTCGCCTGACGGAAGGCCGCGATGGCCTTGGCCGCGTTGCCCTGCAGCTTGTACACGTAGCCGCGGTCGTTGAACACCCGGCTCAGGGCCACGTCCCTGACCTTGCCGGTCTGCGCCTGCGCGAAAGTCTCGGCGCTGTCCAGCACGCGCAGGGCCTCGGGCAGATTGCCCACGAAGGCCTGCGGGTCCCCCGAGCCGATGTACTGCTGCACATACGCCTGAGACAGATACATGGCGGCGTTGAAGTTGCGCGCGTCGAGCTGCAGCGCTTTCTTGAGGCTCTCGATGGCGGGACCGAACAGGCGCAGCTTGACCTGCGAGCGGCCCAGGCCCAGCAGCGCTTCCACATTCTTGGGGTCCAGCTCCGAGGCGGCGCGGAAAGCCACGTAGGCCTCGTCGAACTTGCCCTGCTCGTAGTTGAAGACGCCCTGTGCCACGTAGTTGGCCGCCGGGATCACCCGGGGGGCGGGGGCCGCCGGGGTGGTCTGGGCCGGCGGTGCGGGCGGGGGCGGCGTGGCGGGGGCCGCCTGGTCCTGTGCCAGGGCGCGCCCCAGCGTGGCGGCCAGGTACAGCAGGCCGGGGATACTCATGCGTCGATTCACTCGGAAACCTCCGTGGGTTGACCACACTGTGTTCACCACATACTGAGAACTGCTGAAGATGGAGACAAACACAGTCAAAAATCTGTTGTTGCTGGGACCGGGCTCTGGACTCAGGTGGAGGTGGCTCCGCAGATTCTATCCGGCAGAGCCGGCCTGATGGGCAACCCACGCCCTGCCCAGGCGGGCACAGCGCCATGATACGTGAGCGCCATGGGTCCGGGTGAAGCGGCAGTGAGAGGCTTCCGGGGAAATACAGGGCGCCCGCCGCCAGCCTGAGGCCCACAGATGACGGCCGACTGACGCAGCCTTCCCTGCCCGGATCTGCCCGGACCAGACTGCTACAGTCGCGGGCATGCCCTCCCCCACCGTGGACCCGGCCTCCGCCCCACCGCCACACAGACTGGGCCTGACCGGCAGCATCGGTGCGGGCAAAAGTACCGTGGCGGAGCTGCTGCGCGCCCGCGGCCTGAGTGTGCTGGACGCCGACGAACAGGCCCGCCACGCCACCCAGGAACCGCAGACGCTCGCCCGCATCGGGGCCGCCTTTCCCGGCACGGTGGTGGGCGGAGTGCTGGACCGCGCCGCCCTGGCCGCCGTGGCTTTTGCCGATCCGGCGCGGCTGGCCGAACTGAACGCCATCGTCCATCCGCGCGTGCGCGCCAGGATGCAGGCGCTGGAGGCGGAAGCGGCGCGGCGCGGCGCAGCCTGGGTGGTCCAGGACATCCCCCTGCTGTTCGAGGGCGGGCTGGAATCGGGCATGGACGCCGTGCTGGTCGTGGACGCCCCATTGGAAGTCCGCCTGGAGCGCGTGATGGCCCGCAGCGGTCTGTCCCGTGAGGAAGTGCTCGCCCGGGACGCCCGCCAGATGCCCGCCGCCGAGAAACGACAGAAGGCCACCGTTGTCATTGAGAACGGTGGCCCCCGGGAAGCCCTGGACGCCCAGCTGGACGCGGCGCTGCGCACGCTGGGCATCACGGCGCGGTAAGGGCGAGGGCGGCCCCCACCCAGCCCTGTCCGGCCTCAGCCCGCCTGGGTTCCGCCTTCCCGGGTCCCGGCGTGCTGCCCCTTCAGGGCCGCTTCCACGAAGCCCACGAAGGGCGGACTGGGACGCATGGGGCGGCTCTTGAACTCGGGGTGGGCCTGCAACGCCACGAAGAAGGGATGACCGGGAATCTCGATGGTCTCGACCAATCCCGCGCCCCGGCCCTCCACGCCGGGCGTGACGCCGCTGATGGTCAGGCCTGCGTCCTGCAGCTGAGTCACGTAGGCGGGGTTGACCTCGAAGCGGTGGCGGTGGCGTTCGCGCACGGTGCCGCCCTCGGGCACCCCGTACAGCTCGGCGATCTTCGTGCCGGCCCGCAGGTTCATGGGCCAGTCTCCCAGACGCATGGTTCCGCCCATGCCGGCCACTTCCAGCTGCTCGGGCATCAGGTCAATAACCTTGTGCGGAGCGTAGCCGTCAAACTCAGCGCTGTTCGCTCCCGCGAGGCCCGCCACATGACGGGCGTACTCGATCACGGCAATCTGCATACCCAGGCAGATGCCCAGGTACGGCACGCCGCGCGTGCGGGCGTACTCGGCGGCCCGCACCTTGCCCTCGATGCCGCGGATGCCGAAGCCGCCGGGCACCAGAATGCCGTCGGCGTCGCCCAGCTGCGTTTCCAGATCGCCCTCGGCGAGTTCCTCGGCGTTGATCCACTTGATGTTCACGCGGGCGTCGTTGGCGATTCCGGCGTGCGTCAGGGACTCGAGCAGGCTGAGGTACGCGTCGGGCATGGCGGTGTACTTGCCCGCCAGCGCAATCGTGACCTCGCGGGTCGGCTGCTTGATGGTCCGGACCGCGTTGGTCCACACGCCCAGACTGGGATGCACCCGCTCCAGTTTCAGCAGGTCCTCGACCGCCTTGCCCAGGCCCTGTTCCTCCAGCGTCAGCGGCACCTCGTACACGTGCGAAACGTCGTAGCTGGAGAACACGCGGTTCTCGCGCACCGAGGTGAACAGCGCAATCTTGCGGGTGATGTCCGGCGGCAGTTTTTCCTTGCTGCGGACCATCACGATGTCCGGGCTGATGCCCACCGAACGCAGGGTGGCAACCGAGTGCTGGGTCGGCTTGGTCTTGAACTCGTTGGAAGTTCCCAGATACGGCACCAGCGTCAGGTGCAGGTACAGCACGTTCTCGTCGCCCTCGTCGAAGCGGAACTGCCGGATGGCTTCCAGAAAGGGCAGCGACTCGATGTCTCCCACCGTGCCGCCCACCTCGATCAGAACGATCTCGGCTCCTGCCGTCTCGCCCGCCGCCTTGACGCGGCGCTTGATCTCATCGGTCACGTGCGGAATGACCTGCACGGTCTGCGACAGGTAATCCCCGGCGCGCTCCTTGCGGATGACCTCCTGGTAGACCTGCCCGGTAGTGATGTTGCTGCCCGGCGGAATGTCCAGGTCCAGAAAGCGTTCGTAGTTGCCGATGTCCAGGTCCGTTTCCGCGCCCGAGGCGGTCACGAAGACCTCGCCATGCTCGTAGGGGCGCATGGTGCCCGCGTCGATGTTGATGTAGGGATCGATCTTGACCGCCGTAACCCGGTAGCCCCGCGCCCGCAGCAGCGCTCCCAGGCTGGCACTCGCCACGCCCTTACCCAGAGAGCTGACCACGCCGCCCGTCACAAAGATGTACTTCATCTGTCCACACTCCGAAGCGCCTGACCCCCAGACCCGGCCTTAGGGGGGCCAAAAAGAAAAAACCGGGGCGCTCGGCCTCCGGGATTTCAGGATAGCACGCGGCGGCGAGCAGCAGTCTCCGCCGTCAAGTTGCCCACAGGGTCGGGACCGCTCCGGGCAGGAACACACCGCTGCCCGGAGTTTTGCAGCTCCTGATAGGGTGGGGAATGCGTGGAAAACGGATTGGAGCTCTGATTGGTGCCCTGGGCGGCCTGCTGTTCGTGCTCATCAATACGGGCGCCTTTCCTGTCCAGTTCGCCGTGCCGGTGCGCGGCCTGGGGACGCTGGCGTTCGTGTTCGTGCTGTGGCGTACGGTACTGAGGCCGCCGCCGCAGACCATCGCTGAGACGCCCCCCTCACCCACCGCGCGGCGTGTGTACTGGAACTGCGTTCTGGCCGGAGCGCTGTCCATTCCCATCGGGGCCAACCTGTTGAACCGGGTGCTGCCGCTGCCGCAACTGACTGTGCTGTGGGTGATCTTTGTGGTGGGCGCACGTTTTCTTCCCTTTACCCGCGCCTTCGCGGCGCCTGTCTTCAAACCGCTGGCCTGGGTCTTGATGGGCCTGGCAGCGACAGGCGCCGCTCTGACCCTGACGGTCTGGCCCGCCGCCCCAGGCAGCATCGCCGTACTGGCAGGTTTTGCGCTGCTGGGTTTCAGTGCCAGCGGAACTGTGAAGCGATCCGGCCTCCTGCTGGACTAACCCTGTGGGCTAGCGTCCCCGCACCCGTTCCAGCAACGCGGTGTTGCGCGGTTCACGCTGTCGGCCCGCCGCCCGGTCCCAGGCGGAGGCGGACCCCACCGCGAAGAAGCGCTCGCGGGCACGGGTCAGGGCGGTATAGGCCAGATTGCGCGACAGCATGGGCATGTGGGCCTCGTGCAGCACGGTCAGGACGGTGTGCCACTCGCTGCCCTGGGCGCGGTGGACGGTCAGGGCATACCCCAGCTGCACGTTGAACAGCTCCGCGCCGGCCAGCTCCACGACGTTGCCGTCGAAATCCACATTCAGGCGGCCCCCCTCGGCCTTGAGCACGGTGCCCAGCGTGCCGTTGAAGACCTCGTTGGTGTAATCGTTCTTCGTCTGGACCACGATGTCCCCGGCACGCGCCTCGCCGTCGGCAATTCGCACGCCGCCCTCACCGGGATTGAACAGGCCTTGCAGGTGGTGGTTGAGGTGTTCCATGCCCAGCGGCCCCCGGCGCATGGGCGTCAGCACCTGCACCTGCGCCGGCCCCCCCAGGTCCCGCACGAGCAGGGCCACGCGCCGCGCGCCGCCGTCGGATTCGGCCTCGGTGAGGTTCAGCCGGGGATCGCCCCACTGCGGAGCCGCGCCGTGCAGCAGGTCGTGCGCCGCGCGGATGATCGGGTTCTGGGCCGCCTGACGGTACACGGTCTGCAGCCGCACGGTGGGCGCGGTCTGGGTCAGGGCGTGCAGCGGCAGCCCCGCGTCCACCGGGGGCAACTGGTCGGTGTCGCCCACGAGCAGCACCCGCGCGCCGGGAGCCACCGCCGCGAGCAGCGAGAGCATCAGCGCGTCGCCGCACATGCTCACCTCGTCCACGATCAGCAGGTCATACGGGGCAGGTTCCAGGTGGTTGTGCCGGAAGCCGGCCGGACCATAGCCCAGCAGGCGGTGGATGGTGCTCGCTCCCCGCCCGGTCACCTCGCCCAGCCGCCGCGCCGCCTTGCCGGTGGGAGCGCACAGCCCAACCTCCAGCCCCAGGCGCTCGGCGAGGTCGGCCACCGCGCGGGTCGCGGTGCTCTTGCCGGTGCCGGGACCGCCGGTCAGCACGACTAGGCGGTGGTCGGCGAGCAGGTCCAGCACCCCCGCCTGCTCTTCCGAGAGGTCCTGTGCCGCGCCGGGGGGCACCGCCCACTCGTCCCCCCCCGGCGGCGTGGCGATCAGGGTGCGGATCAGGGAGGCCAGCTTCTTCTCGGCGCGCAGCACATGGGGCAGATAGATGCGGCTCTCGGCCCGCTCCTCCGCATCGGCCGCCGTGAACAGCGGCGTCTCGTCATCCGACAGGCGGCCCAGTTCCACCGCCGTCTCCACGGCCAGCCTCGCCTGCCCGGCCGAGACGCGGGTGTAGTGCGCCACCCCCCGCTCGGCACGGTGGCGCGGCAGAAAGGAGTGGCCGCCCTGCTGCGCGGCCTGCTGCAGCGCATACACCGCGGCGGCAGTCAGGCGGCGTGGATCGTCCCCGGCACCGCCCCGCGCCGTCCACAGCTTGTCGGCGGTCAGAAAGCCGATGCCCTCGACCTCGGTCAGCGCGAACAGGTCGGCCGTCAGCCGTTCCAGCGCCGCCTCGCCAAAGTGTTTGACCGCCCGCTGTGCCTGGGAAATGCTGAGGCCCAGGCCCTGCAAGCCGGCGAGCAGGCGCCGCTCCAGGCCCTGCTGGCTCCAGCTGGATACCATCTTGTGCAGCGTGCTCTGGGTCACGCCCGGTACCTGCAGCAGGCGGTCGGGCTCGTTTTCCAGCACGTCGAAGGTGGACGGACCGAACATGCCCGCGATGCGCCCGGCCAGCACCTTGCCCACGCCGCCCACGCGGGCTTCCAGGTACGCGGCCACGCCCGCCTCGGTCAGGTCGGCGGGGGCCGCCTGCAGCACCATGTTCAGCACGCGGTACTGGTACCCGTACTCGCGGTGCTCTTCCATCAGCACCTCGGCGCTGAAGGTGTCCCCGACGTCCAGTGGGGGCATCACGCCGATCACGGTGGCGTCGGGGTCCTCGCCCTCGGCGTTGGTGATGCGGGCGGTCATGACGGTAAAGCCGCTCTCGGCGCGGTAACGCACGCGGTTGACCCCACCCGACACGTGGAAAGACTCGGTGGGGGGCGCAAAGGAGGTCATCTGGCCCGCAGTCTAGCGCCACGGCCCACACCGGAAAGTCGTGTTAGCCTCAACGTCACCGGGGAGGAGCGATCCATGAGTGAACTGCAGTCCAGCGAAGCCTTCAGCCGTCTTCAGTTCTTCCGGGGCGAGGTGCAGTTCGAGGCGGCGCAGCTCAATACCCGCATCAGCGCCTTTCTCACCGCGCAGTCGTTTCTGCTGATCACCTACGGCTCGGCCATGAACAACAGCAATCCCGAATGGGGCCCGGTGTTCCGGCTGGCCGCGCCGCTGGGGTTTGCCGTCCTGGGCATTGCGCTGGGCGTCAACATCCGCCCCAGCATCCGGGCATCGGTGAAGGTCATCCAGAGCTGGCATGAAAAGCAGCAGGAGATTATCGAAGCGCATGAAACGCTCTCGGTGTACAACGTCAATGCCAGCCACGGCATCACCGAGGACTCGATCTCTACCCACAAGAGTCGGCGCTACGCCCTGAACACGCTGAACATCATGATGATCGCCTGGATCGTCCTGGGCGGCGTTGCGGTGGCCATGTACCTGCTGGGCCAGAACTGAAGTCGGCCCCGCGGGGCTCCCACCCGGTTAGCCCAGAGCCCGCCTGCATGCTAAATTTTCCGCTATGCGCGTACTTCACACCGCTGATTTTCATGCGGGCCGCAACCTGCGGGGCTTTGACCGGACCCCCGAGGTCCACGACGCCCTGATCGAGATCGCTGGCCTGGCCCGCAGCGAACGCGCCGACGCCGTGCTGGTGTCCGGCGACCTGTTCGACACGGGCAACCCGTCGGCAGACGCCGAGGCCGCCGTGTTCGACTTTTTTCTGCGCCTGCGCGACGCCGGGATTCCGGGCATTGTGATCGCCGGCAACCACGACAGCGCCGCGCGGCTGGATTCGGTCACCGGGCTCCTGGGCTGGGTGGGCATTCAGGTGGTGGCCCAGCCCTCCTCCAACCCGGCGAACATGGTCCGGACCATCGAGACGCGCGGCGGCGAGACCCTGACGGTGGGCGCGCTGCCCCACCTGTCCGAACGGCGGCTGGTCAAGGCGGCGGACCTGATGGGCGGCGACACCGGCGTGTGGCGCCAGAAGTACCGCGAGGGCATGGGCTTTTTCCTGCGCCGGCTGGGCGAGGGCTTCCGGCCCGGCAGCGTGAACATGCTGATGGCCCACGCCACCCTGGACGGCGCGGTGCCCAGCGGCTCCGAGCGCACACTGCAGTTTGACCTGACCAACGCCTACACGCTCTCGGGGCTGCAACTGCCGCCCGGCGCGCAGTACGTGGCGCTGGGACACATCCACAAACCGCAGACGGTGTCTGACACGCCGCTGGCGTGCTATCCGGGCAGCGTCATCCAGCTGGATTTTGGCGAGAGCGGCGAGAAAAAACAGGTCAATCTGGTGGAGGTGGAGGCGGGTCGGCCCGCCCGCGTGCATGCCCTGCCCCTGACCAGCGGGCGGGAACTCAAGACCCTGCGCGTCGATCTGGACAACGTGGAGGCCCGGATCAAGGCCCTGAACGGTTTTGATGGCTTGCTGAAGGTGGTGGTGCGCGCTCCGGCCGGGACCGCCCTGCCGGGCCTGAAAGACCGCGTGCTCAAGCTGGCCCCCAACACCCTGGCCGTGGACCTGGACGCCCTGCAGGAGGACCTGAGTCTGCCCGAACTGCGCCGCGAGGGCCTGAGCCTGAGCCAGCTGTACGAGCAGTACTGGAACGAGCGCCGCGGCGAGCTGCCCGCCGACCTGCGGGCCGCCTTTCAGGAAGCGGACGAGGCAGCGCGCGCGGAGGAGGTGGCGTGAGGCCGCTGCGCCTGGAAGTTCAGGGCTTTACCGCCTTCCGGCAGTTCACCGAGCTGGATTTTTCCGATCTGGAGCTGTTCGCCCTGGTCGGGCCGACCGGCAGCGGCAAATCCAGCCTGCTCGACGCCATGACCTTTGCGCTGTACGGACAGACCGACCGCCTGGGGGCCTCCGGACTGGACGCGCTGATCTCGCAGGGCGAGCGCGGCCTGAGCGTGGGGCTGACCTTCGAGGTCGGCGACGTGACGTACCGCGCCTCGCGGACCAAGGGCCGCCGGCAGGCCGAAAACGAGGTGCGTTTCGAGCGCCGGGACGCCGACGGCCGCTGGACCAACCTCAGCGACGGCGGCATCAAGGGCGTCAACGAGCGCATCCGCGGCGTGCTGGGCCTGGATTTCGACAACTTCAAGCACAGCGTGATGCTGCCGCAGGGCAAGTTCGCCGCGCTGCTTCAGGGCAAGGGCAAGGACCGGCAGAAACTGCTCGGCGAGCTGACCGGCCTGGACCACGTGGCGGCCATGCAGCGGGTGGCCGCCGACCGCGCCAAGGACCTCAAGCGGCAGGCCGACAGCCATCATGGAGTGCTGCACAGCGAATATACCGGCGTGAGCGCCGAGGCTGCCGCCGCCCTGCGTGCCGAGCGCGAGCATACCGACGCCGAGGCCGAGACCCTGCGCGACCGGCTGGAAACCCTGCAGGGGTCGCTGACCCACCTGCGCGAGCTGGAGAAGGTCTGGAAGGCGCACGCCGAGACTGGCCGCCGTCTGGACGCGCTGGACGCCCGCGCCGCCGGGGTGCGTGCGGGCGAGGCGCAGGCTGCGCGGGCGCGCCGGGTGGCCGGGGTGCTGCCGCTGCTCGACGCGGCGGAACGTGCCCGCATCGCCGCCGAGCGCGAACAGCGCGCCCTGGCCGGCGCGCTGCAGGCGGCCCAGGCCGCCGACCGCGCTGCCGACGCGGCCCAGACCACGCTGGACACCGCCCAGGCCGCCGAGGCCACCATTCCGGAGCTGGAGGCCCACGCTGAGCGGCTGCGCGAGGCCGAGGCCGACGCCGCCCGCCTCAAGCGCTCCGGAGGCACGCCCCAGATCACCCACCCGCATCCCCTGCCGTGGGACGAGGACGCCTTCCTGGTGGCGCGTGAGGCTGCCCACAAGGCCGACAAGAACCGCCAGGAGCGCGTTCAGATCGAGACCGAACGCACGGCCCTGGCGGCGGCGCTGGCCCGCTTCGTCGCCGAGGAAACGGCCCAGGCCCAGGAAACGGCGGAGCAGGTGCGGGTGGAGCGCGAGGGCAAGACGGCCAAGACCGAGCTGGAAGCCGCACAGAAAGTGCTGGAAGAGGCGCGGCAGGCCGCCGGACTGGCCTCGTACCGCGGACACCTGCATCTGGGGGAGGCCTGCCCGCTGTGCCTGCAGGCCGTACGTGTACTGCCCGACGCACCGGTGGCTGACCTGGGGGCCGCGCAGGACCGCGTCCAGGTTCTGGCCGCTGCGCTGGACGAGCGGCGCACACGCTTCGGTGATCTGCGCGCGGCCCTCAAGGCCCGTCAGAAGTGGCTGGACGAGAAGCGGGTCGAAAACCGCGACTGGCAGGCCGCCCTGGCCCAGCGCGAGGCCGATCTGCGCGCCGCCGAGGCGCTGGTCACCGGCGACCCCCAGACCGAGGCCGCCCGCCTGCTCGCCGGGCTGGCCGCGCGGGTCCGGGCGGCGGGTCCCGATCCGGCCGGCAAGCGCCGGAGCGTGCTGGGTGAGGTCGCCGATGTCCGCAGGCGCGTTCAGGAGGCGGCCAGCGCCCTGGCCCGCGCGGGCGGGGACCGGGCCGCCGCCCACGCCACCCTGAGCGCGGCGCGCCGGGCCACCGCCGACCGGGATGCCGAGGCGCACGAGACCCAGGCAGCCCTGGAGACAGCGCTGGCGGCCCTGGACCTGAACGCCGCGCAGGCCCGCGCCGCCGCGCTGCCCGAGGCCGACATCGCGGCGCTGGAAGAGGCCGCGCGCAGCTGGAGTGCCCAGCACGCACAGCTGCAAGAAGCCCTGGCCGAGTTGGGCCGGCAACTGGGAGCGGCTCCCTTCGATCCGGCGCAGCTCGCGCAGGCGGCACGCGACCTGACCGCCACCGACGCCGCGCTCGCGGCGGCCCGGGAGCGCGCGGGCCGCCTCGCCGAGCAGGAGCGGGCCACGCGCGAACGGCTGGTCCGCAAGGCCGAGCTGGAGGCGCAGGCCGCGGCGGCGTCGCGCACCTTCGATACCTGGCAGACCCTCAACACCTCGCTGAAGGCCAACGAGTTCCAGCAGTTCCTGCTCGCCGAGGTCGAAGCGCAGCTGCTCACCCGCGCG
This sequence comes from Deinococcus aerophilus, assembly GCF_014647075.1. Lineage (NCBI taxonomy): Bacteria > Thermotogati > Deinococcota > Deinococci > Deinococcales > Deinococcaceae > Deinococcus > Deinococcus aerophilus. Next base: position 46,962 of record NZ_BMOM01000019.1, read on the forward strand.
GGCCTGCTGCTGCACGAGATCAGCGACGGGCGCTACCGGCTGGCCCTGGCCGACGGCGATTACGTGGTGCAGGACCTGTGGAACGCGGGGGAAGTGCGCGGGGTCCGGACCCTGTCGGGCGGCGAGACCTTTCTGGCCTCGCTGTCGCTGGCGATTGCCCTGAGCGACTATCTCGCGGGCAACAAGATCCTGGGCGCGCTGTTTCTGGATGAGGGCTTCGGCACGCTCGACCCCCAGGCCCTGGAGGCGGTGGCGGGCGCGCTGGAAAGCCTGCGCACCCAAGGCCGCATGGTCGGAATCGTCACGCACGTCGAGAGCCTGTCCGAGCGGCTGCCCAGCCGCCTGCTCGTGACCAAGAGCGTGGCGGGCAGCAGCGTGCACCGGCTGGACCTGTAACCGCACAGAAAGCCAGTGGTCTTGAGCCGTCATTGAGGGCGAGGGGTTGTGTAAGCGGGCTGGCCGATTCACTGCTCCGGGCCGCGCACCCTGGAACGCATGACCCCGGAACGCATGCCCACAGACCGGGTGCCGTACCAGACGACTGCTTCCACGCACGGTGGCCGCGCCTGGCGGTGTCGTCGGCCTGAGCATGAACGGCGACGCCCACGACCTACCCCCTGCGCTGGACATCGTCCTTCCCGGTCTGAACCGCGAGCGGGCGCAGCGTCTGGTGGACCGCGCCCGGACCATCTGCGCGGACACGCGGGCGCTGGGCACAACCACCATCGAGTACCGCCTGCACGACGCATAGGCGGCAGTCGCCCTGCCTACGCGGGAAGTTCTTTCTTCTCTTCCCGGTCCAGTCTGGCGAAGATCATGCGGCCCACGTTGGTCTGTACGTTGTTCACCACGAGCACGCGGGCCGGTTTGCCCCGCAGCTTCAGACCGTCCTCAACGATCACCATGGTGCCGTCTTCCATGTATCCCACTCCCTGGCCCGACTGCTGGCCGCTCTTGGTAATGGTCACGGTGAGCTGGTCCCCGGCCTGAACCTGCGGGCGCAGCGCCACGGCGATCTCGTGGACGTTGAGAATCTCGATGTCGTGCAGGCGGGCGATCTTGCCCAGATTGCCGTCGTTCGTCACGATCTTGCCGCCGATCTCGCGGGCCAGCCGGATCAACTTGTCGTCCACGGTGTTCAGGGCGGGATCATCCCAGTCCTCGATGCGGATGGAGCGCAGCTCACGCAGCTCTTCCAGCAAGGCCAGCCCGCGCTTTCCGCGCGTGCGCTTCTTGGTGTCCGGGCTGTCCGAGAGGGTCTGCAACTCGCGCAGGATGAAGGCGGGCACGACCAGTTCTCCCTCCAGAAATCCCGCGCGCACCAGTTCCAGAATGCGGCCGTCGATAATCACGTTGCTGTCCAGCAGCTTGCTGCCGCTGCGCCGGCGCACCTGTGGAAAGGCCAGCAGCCCAAACGCCTCTGCGTGGCCCACCGCAAAATGCACGAAGAAGGCGCCCAGCACCGCCGTGACCAGCAGGCTGAGCCACCACGTGTAGAAGGGCAGGTCCTGAAACAGGCTGTTGAGCAGCACGCTCAGAAGCAGGGCCACGATCAGCCCGAAGGTGGCGGCGGCGACCGCCCGCGGCGACAGGCTGGCATACCACTGCGAGAAGCGGGCCACGCCGCCGGTCAACAGTTTCTCGGCACGCGGCGCGAACAGCAACGCGCTCAGGGCGCCCGCCAGCATCAGGCTGAGGGTATTGACCCGCCCGAGTTCATCGGCCTGCGCCGACGCCAGCGCGCCCCCGGCCAGCCACCCGACCAGCAATCCCAGCAAAATCACGAACAGACGAACGGCCAGCACAACCCTCAGTGTACCCGCTTCATTCAGGAACAGAGAGAGGACTGTGGGAATTCAGACTGGAGTGGGGGCCGTGCCCGGCACCCGGCAGGCCCCCACTCGGCGCGGCGAGGCCGGAAAGGATGTCGGGCCTCGGCGTATGCCGCTATCCCCGTGGGCGGTCCCACTGAATACTGAGCAGGTGCTGATTCATACAGAACCGACTCCAGCCACCGAGGAACTGCTGACCCGCGCCATGTTCCCCGATCCGGTACGGATTGCCCGTGCGCTGGCAACCTACCGCACCGCAGAAGACCGCAGGATCTTTGCCTGGAAAACCGGCGGAGAGGTCGTGAGCGCGGCGGGCCTACACGTCGGTCACGGCGAGGCAGAGGTGCTGCACGTCGGCACGCGCCCTGATATGGAGGGTCAGGGCTACGGGCGCGCCCTGCTGCACGCCGTGCTGATCCGGTTGCAACTGAACCGGATGACGGCAGAAACCGACGACGACGCAGTGGACTTCTACCGCCGCAGCGGTTTTGGAGTTGTGGAGACGCAGGACCGGGGGGGACGCCGCAGGTACCTGTGCACGCTCACGCCGGGAAAGGCAGACCAGCCCTGTTGCTGACCGCCCATATCCCTCACTTCACCCGCAGCTTCTTGCGCTCCTGCACGGCCAGTTCGTCCACCCGCTCGTTCTCGCCGTGTCCGGCGTGGCCCTTGACCCATACGAAGGTCAGGGCGTGGGTGCGGGCCTGATCAATCAGCGCTTCCCACAGGTCCTGATTCTTGACCGGCTCGCCGCCCGAGGTCTTCCAGCCGTTGCGCTGCCACTTGAGAATCCAGCCGTCGGTAAACGCCTTGCGCAGGTACTGGCTGTCGGTGATCACGCGCACCTGACACGGCCGCTTGAGGGTCCGCAGACCCTCGAGTAGGCCGCGCAGTTCCATGCGGTTGTTGGTGGTGCCTTCCTCGTTGCCGCTCAGGACCAGTTCGCGCTCGCCGTAGCGCAGGATGGAGGCCCAGCCGCCGTGTCCCGCCGCCGTGTCACACGCGCCGTCACTGAACAGTTCGATGACCTCGCCGGTGATGGGCTGATCCGGCTGGATGCCCGCCTTTAGGGGCAGCAGGTCACGCGCCCGGTCCTGGGCCTTGCGGGCCGCCGTACGGGGAAAGGAAGAACGGGGTCGCGTCACCACGGAACTGTAGGCAGGCGGGGCGCGTAGTGTCAACCATGAGTGTTCCCGGCCCCACCCGTCTGCCGCCCACCCTTCCCGAGGCGGACCGCAGCGGCGCCCTGCTGATTCACCTGTCGCCACTGGCCGGTTTTCTGCTGCCCACCCTGGGCAATGTGCTCGGCCCCCTGATCGCGTGGCTGGCCCTGCGCGACCGCAGCCGCGCCCTGGACGACCAGGGCAAGGAGGCGCTGAATTTCCAGCTCAGCATGTGGCTGTATGGGGTGATCATCGGCGTGCTCGTCTTTGTTCTGTTCAGCCTGGGCATCGTGGGGGGTGCGGTGGGCGCGGCGGCAGGCAGTGTGGACGCGGGCGCCTTCGTGTTCCTGGGCTCGCTGGCCGCCTTCGTCGTGTTCTTCGTGCCCCTGCTGCTGCTGCTGAGCATCGTGCCCTTTATCTTCATGATCGTCGCCGTGGTGCGGGTCAGCGCCGGCCAGCTGTACCGTTACCCGCTGAGCATCCGCTTCGTACGCTGAAAGCTCCGCGCCCCTGGGTCCGGCCTCCCCTTTTTCTGCCGGCTCCCCTATGCTGTGCGCCATGCGAATCATGGCTGTTTTTGCCCACCCGGATGACGAGATCGGTTGCGCCGGCACGCTCGCCAAGCACGCGGCGCGCGGCGACGAGGTCATGCTGGTATGGACCACGCTGGGCGAACTCGCCAGCCAATTCGGGGACGCCTCCCACGAGGAGGTCACGCGGGTGCGCCGCGAGCACGGAGCGTGGGTGGCCGGGAAGATCGGTGCGCAGCACCACTTCTTCGACATGGGCGACAGCCGCATGACCGGTGGCCGCGAGGAGGCGCTGCAACTCGCGCGACTGTACGCCACCTTCCGGCCCAACGCCGTGATCACCTGGAGCGACGACCACCCCCATCCCGACCACCGCATGACCGCCAAGATCGCCTTCGACGCCATCACGCTCGCGCGCATTCCCAAGATCGTGAACGAGGACCGGCCCATGCCCCCGGCCCCGGACCTCAGCGGTGACGAGGCCATAGAAAGCGGCGAGGACGTCGGGCGGCTCGAGGCGTGGCGCGAACCGGTGCGCTTTTACCAGTACCACGCCCCGGCGAGCCCGTATCCCGAGGTCTTCGTGAACATCGAAGACACCCTGGACACCGCCGCCGCCGTGATGTCCTACTACCACGACTTCTACAAGTGGGCCTGGACCCAGGACCAGTTCCGCGAGGGCCGCGCCGCCGCCGGACGGTTGGGGGGCGTGAAGTATGCCGAGCGCTTCAACCTGCGCTCCTCGCACCCGCGGGCGCGCGATTACCTGGACTGAACCCCCGGCACACCCGTCTGTGGGAACAGCGGGCGGCGTATCCCGCCCGCGCCGCGCTACAGTGGCTGCCAATATGTCCGAGTCCATCAGCATCAAGCAGACCATCGTGGTCAGGTCCCGTCCGGACGTGTTGTACCGGCTGGCCCTGGAGCCCCGGCGGCGCGTCAAGTGGGACCCCAATCTCGTCAAGGCCGAATACGAGGGCGGCGAGGGCCGCCTGAGCAACACGGCCCTGGTCCGGTTCAAGTTTGCCCGCAAGCTGCTGGGGCTGAGCTTCACGGCCCGCTACGGCCAGCTGCAGCCCCCCCAGCGCGGCGGCTGGGAAAGTGTGCGCCACGTCGGCCCGCTGGAGAAGCTCACGCAGGGCTGGCAGTTCAAGCCGATGCCCGGCGGCACGGAGGTCACCCTCACCGTCAACGGCCGGGTCCGGTACAAGTGGGTCCGGATGCCGGTCGAGCGCATGCTGAACAACCTCGTGGTGACCACGCTGATCGAGTTGCAGCGCACCGTGGATGCCCAGGGCGCCCAGCTGATGGCCGACATGGGCCGCGAGATGCAGCAAAAGCAGAAGGAACAGGCCAAGGCCGAGAAGGAAGCGGCCCGGGCCAGCAAACGCCGCAAGAAATAGATTTCAGGACCATTCGGGGTGGGGAGCGCGGACCCGGTTGGCGGCCCCATCCCCCCTTCCCGGTCGCCACCAGTGGCTCAGGCGGCTACCCAGCGTCGGGGGTGAGCAGCAGCACGCTGCCCTCTCGGGTGCCAAACGCCGTCCAGGCCTCGTCGGTCCGCACACGGTGGCCCTCGCCGGAGCGCAGGCGCACAAAGTTGTTCAGCGGCAGGTCCACGATCACCTCGCCGCCCAGGCAGATCAACCAGCCGGTCACGGCCGGCCCGGTCAGGGTGCCGGCCAGGGCCACGATCTGCACGTGTCCGCCGGGCAGGCGCACCCACTCGCCGGGCGTGGCCTGCGCCAGCCGGGGCAGGTGCAGGGATTGGGGAGCTTCGGATCGGGTGACCGGCATAGGAACGGTTCCCGTCATATCACGGACGACCGCGCACGGTCACGCGGCGTAAAGAAACGCACCGTGCAGGCCGCTACACTCCTGGGGCCATGCCTGCCCCCACGACCATTCCGGCTCTGCTGACCACCCTGGGCACCGTCTTTCAGGTGTTCGATGAGCGCACGCAGGACTCGGGCAATGTCTCTTACGGCCTTCAGACCCCGGGCGGCGAGCGGCTGTTCGTGAAGACCGCGGGGCGTTCCCAGCCCAGTCCGGGCAGCACCCCGTACGCTGAGCGCGTGGCGACCCTGCGCCGCACCGCCGTGTTGCAACAGGAACTCGCGCACCCGGCCCTCATTCCGGTGCTTCGGGTGTTTGAGGGCGCGGACGGAATCGCCGTGATCCAGCCGTGGTTCGGCGGTGAACTGCTGCGCGCCCCGGCGCAGCGGCGGAACCATCCCGCCGAGGCGCACGCCCGCTTCCGGCAGCGGCCCCTGCCCGAAATTCTGCACGCACTGGACAGCGTCATTGACCTGCACACGGAGCTGGCCCGGCAGAACTGGGTGGCCGGCGACTTCTACGACGGCTGCCTGATGTATGACTTCCGCGCGCGGCAGATCCGGTTCATGGATCTGGAGTGCTACCGGCGCGGCCCGTACCGCAACACCGTGGGTCGGCTGCCCGGCTCGACACGCTTCATGGCCCCCGAGGAGTTCCGGCTCGGGGCCGTCATCGACCACCGGACCACCGTGTTCAACCTGGGCCGCCTGCTGGCGGTCTTCACCGACTGGCACCCCCACCCGCCCCGGCTGGCGCAGCTGATCGGGAGCGCGACCCACCCCGACCCCGAAAGCCACCCGGATTCCCCGGTGGCCTTTCAGGCGATGTGGCGGGACGCCGTTCGGGAAGTTCCCGAGGAGCAGGGCTGACTGGGGCTTACTCCCCGCGCGCCGCCTGATTGAGCTTCTTGCTCGCCTGCAGGGCCATTCCCTTGGCCTTCTTGATGTCCAGCCCCAGTTCGGGGGCCACGTCATCCACCTTGCGTCCCTGCTCACGGGTGGCCGTGACCAGCTGCCGCTCCTGCGCCGACAGCACGCCCAGGTGGGACTTGAGCTGTTCCCAGGTAAAGGTGGGCTTGGCCGGGGCCGCCGCCTTGCCCGGGGCCTTCTTCGCGGTGGCCTTCGGGGCAGCCGTCTTCTTCGCAGGCGCCTTTCTGGCCGGAGTGGCCGCCTTCTTCGCGCCCGCTCTAGCAGGCGTGGCCTTCTTGCCCGCCTTGCCCTTGGGCTCCTTGCCGCGTTCTTCCAGAATCTCCAGGGCACGCTCGGCGTTCAGGGTGCCCTCGGACTCTCCCTTGCGCAGGGTGGCGTTGCGCGCGCCGTCGGTGAGATACGGGCCGAAACGTCCGGACTTCAGGACGATGTCGGGTCGGCCCTCGTATTTATAGGTGCTCAGCGGCGGCGCGGGCGTGCGGCCGCGTCCAAAGCGCGGCTGCATGAACAGCGCCTCGGCCTGGGCCAGCGTGACGGTGAACAGCTCCTCATGGCCCGTCAGACTGCGGCTGTCCCCGCCGCGCTTGAGGTACGGACCGTACTTGCCGTTCATGGCCCAGACCTCCTCGCCCTCGGAGGTGCCCACCAGCCGGGGCAGGCTCAGCAGTTTCAGGGCGCGGGGCAGGCTCAGGGTGGCAAGGTCATCGGTCGGAAACAGACTGGCCGTGCGGATCGGCGGATTCTCCGCGCCCAGCGTGACGTAGGGGCCATAGCGTCCGGCGCGGGCCACCACCGGGTGACCGGTGGCCTCATCGGTCCCCAGGGTGCGGTCCCCGCTGGGACGGCTCATGATCTCCTCGGCCTTTTCCGCCGTCAGCTCATCGGGCGCGAGGTCCTCGGGCAGGTTGGCCTTGTCCTCGCCGCGCTGCATGTACGGTCCGTAACGGCCCACGCGCACCTCGATGCCGCTGCCCTCCAGCCGGGGCACGGCGATGGTGGCGATGCCGCGCGCGTCAATCTCGCCCATCTGGCGGTCAATGAGTGGCCGCAGGGCCATGCCCTCGCCGTTTTCTCCCAGGTAAAAGCGGCGCAGGTACGGCACGCGCTGGGCCCGGCCCCCCGCGATGTCGTCCAGATCCTCTTCCATGCGGGCGGTGAAGTCGTAGTCCACCAGATTGCCGAAGTGGTGTTCCAGCAGCGCCGAAGTGGCAAAGGCCGTCCAGCTGGGCACCAGGGCTTGACCCTTCTTGGTCGCGTAGCCGCGGTCCTGAATGGTGCCCAGGATGCTCGCGTAGGTGCTGGGGCGGCCAATGCCCGCACCTTCCAGCGACTGCACGAGGGACGCCTCGGTGTAGCGGGCGGGCGGCTGGGTCTCGTGGCCCTCGGGCTTGACGCCCTCGGCAATAACGCGCTGGCCTTCTTTCAGGGGCGGCAGCGGCGTTTCCCGGTCTTCCAGTGCGGCGCTCGGGTCATCGCTGCCCTCCACGTAGGCGCGCAGGAAGCCGGGAAAGTCGATGGTGCGGCCCGAGGCACTCAGGCCCACCTCTTCCCCAGCGGTCGCCCGACCGTTCAGGCGCACGCGCAGGCTGCGGCCGCGCGCATCGGCCATCTGGCACGCCACGGTGCGCTTCCAGATCAGGTCATACAGACGCCACTCGTCGCCGCCGAGTTCGGCGCGCAGGCTGTCCGGCGTGCGGAAGCTGCTGCCCGCCGGACGAATGGCCTCGTGCGCTTCCTGGGCGTTCTTGGCCTTCTTGGCATACACGCGCGGCTGCGGCGAGAGATAGGGCTGCCCGTACATGCCCTGCACCTGGGTGCGCGCGGCGTTCACGGCCTCGGCCGAGAGATTGGTGCTGTCGGTGCGCATGTAGGTGATGTATCCGCCCTCGTACAGCCGCTGGGCGGCGCGCATCGTCCGCGTGGCCGCGAAGCCCAGCTTGCGGCTGCCCTCCTGCTGCAGGGTCGAGGTGATGAACGGGGGGTAGGGCCGCTGCGTGAAGGGCTTTTCCTCGGCGCTCGTCACGGTCAGCGCCTGCCCGGTCAGGCCGTCGGCCAGGGCGCGGGCCTCGGCTTCGGTCAACACGCGCACGTTCGCGCCGTCCCTGAGCTTGCCCGTCAGCGGATCGAAATCGCGGCCCGCCGCCAGCTTCTGCCCCGCCACATCGGTCAGGCGGGCCGGGAAGGTGGCGTTCTCGGCAGTCTGGGCCGTGACGAGCAGATCCCACCACGTTCCGCTGACAAAACGCATGCGCTCGCGCTCGCGCTCCACGAGCATGCGGGTGGCCACGCTCTGCACCCGGCCCGCGCTGAGCCTGGGGGCCACCTTCTTCCACAGCACCGGGCTGACCTCGTAGCCGTACAGCCGATCCAGCGCGCGCCGGGTCTCCTGCGCCTCTACCAAGTTGGTGTCGATCTGGCGCGGGGAGGCGATGGCCGCCTGGATCGCTTCTTTGGTGATCTCGTGGAAGACCATGCGCTTGACCGGCACCTTGGGCCTGAGTTCCTGATACAGGTGCCACGCGATGCTCTCGCCCTCGCGGTCATCGTCGGTCGCCAGAATGATCTCGTCGGCGTCCGCCGCCATCTTGCGCAGCTTGGCGACGTGCTGGCGTTTTTCCGGCGAGACCACGTACAGCGGCTCGAAATCCTGCTCCACGTTCAGGCCCAGACGCGCCCACGCCTGACCCTTGTACTTCTCGGGGATGTCCGAGGCACTCTTGGGCAGGTCCCGAATGTGCCCGATGGACGACTCCACGGCGTACCCTTTTCCCAGGTACTTCTCGATGGTGCGGGCCTTGGCGGGCGATTCGACGATCACGAGGGTCTTAGACATAATGGTTGGGGAACATCAAAGGGTACTCCTGCATACCGCCATACGAGGCGCGGAAAGTTAGGCCCGAGGGTAGCACGCCCCTCCGCCGGGCTTCGGGAGGAAATATCCAGTCGGGGACCGGACGCAGGCCGTGGGCAAGAGGCCTGCCTTGCCGTTTTCTTCATGCTACGCTGGCCCGCATATGCGCCCCCGGGGAGCCACGCTGTCTGTTCTGCCACTGGCGGTCATGGCGCTGCTGGCGGTGGGCTTTCTGGCGCTGCCCAGCTTCAAGGTGCCCAACGCGGCGCGGCCGCACCCGACCCTGGTGGTGCTGGGAGCGGCGCAGTACGCGGGCAGACCCAGCCCGGCCTTTCAGCGGCGGCTGGACCACGCCCTGTCGCTGTTCGAGGCGGGCGGTGTGGGCCGCATCGTGGTCACGGGCGGGCGGCGGCCCGGCGATCCCTTCAGCGAGGGCGAGGTCGGGGCCGCCTACCTGAGGCACCGCGGCGTGCCGGCGTCGGCGCTGCTCGCCGAATCCCGCAGCCGCACCACCGTGGAGAACCTGCGTTACGCACGCACCTATCTGTCGCCCCACACGCCCGTCACGCTGGTCACCGACGAGGCCCACGCGCCGCGCGCCCTGGCCCTGGCCCGCGCCCTGGGCCTGCAGGCCAATGTCAGCGCCAGTGCGCTGAGCACCGGGGTCAGCCGCAGTTATCTGCTGCGCGAGAAAGTCGCGCTGGTGGCCTACGCGCTGATCGGCCTGCGGCTGTAGAGCACGCCCTGGCAAAGTTCAGACCGGGCCTGAACCTCCCCCGGCGATTTCCGCGTCACAATAGACCTTGTGAGAACCCAGAACCTAGGAAGCAGCACCCTGCAGGTGCCGGTGGTGGCCGTGGGCTGCATGAGAATCGACTCGCTGGACGCCGCCGCCGCGCAGCGCTTCGTGGGAACGGCGCTGGAGCACGGTGCCCATTTCTTCGACCACGCCGACATCTACGGCGGCGGCCGCTGCGAGGAACTCTTCGCCGACGCCATCGGCATGAGCAGCAGCGTGCGCGAGAAGATCCTGCTGCAGTCCAAGTGCGGCATCCGCCAGGGCATGTTCGACTTTTCCAAGGAACACATTCTGGCCTCGGTAGACGGTATCCTGAAGCGGCTGCGTACCGACTATCTGGACGTGCTGCTGCTGCACCGCCCCGACGCCCTGGTGGAACCCGAGGAGGTGGCTGCCGCCTTCGACCAGCTGGAAAGCGAGGGCAAGGTGCGGCACTTCGGCGTGTCCAACCAGCACCCGCGCCAGATCGAGCTGCTCAAGAAGGCCGTGCGGCAGCCGCTGATCGCCAATCAGCTGCAGCTGAGCATCACCAACGCCAACATGATCACCCAGGGCTTCAACGTGAACATGGAAAACGACGAGGCGGTGAACCGCGACGGGGGCATTCTGGATTACTGCCGCCTGCACGACATCACCATCCAGCCGTGGTCGCCCTTTCAGTTCGGCTTCTTCGAGGGCGTGTTCCTGGACAATCCCAAGTTCCCCGAGCTGAATGCGAAGATTGACGAGGTGGCCGCTCAACACGGCGTGAGCAACACGACCATCGCGATTGCGTGGCTGCTGCGTCACCCGGCGCACATGCAGCCGGTCACCGGAACCACCAACACCGAGCGCCTCAAGGACTGCATCCGGGCCAGTGAGGTCACGCTGAGCCGCGAGGAATGGTACTCCATCCTGCTCGCGGCGGGCAACACGCTGCCCTGATCCCAGATGCCTCCGCTGTCCCTCCCCCGGAGAGGGTCGGTAGGAACCAATTCAAACGCCCCCTTCCAGTGGAAGGGGGCGAAAACCTGTCGGGGCGGTCCTAACGGCGCAGCCGCCGCAGAAGGCCGTTCACCTCGGGCAGACGCAGGGCCAGTGCGCCGGCCAGATAGGCAGCCAGTCCCACACCCCCGGCCACCGCCAGACCGATCACGCCGGGCACGATGTAGCCGGGTGCGGGCATGACCCGCGACACCAGCCACCCGAGCAGACCCGCGACCACCGAGAGTGGCACCACCCGCGTGAGGTGCTGCGCGATCTCGCGGCCCGGGAAGCCCAGCGCACGGCGGTAGAGCCACGCGAGCACCCCGGCCATCAGCACCCCGCTGATCGCCGTGCTGACTCCAAACCCCAGCAGCCCGAGCGAGGGCACGAGCAGGCGGTACAGCCCGACCTCCAGCACAAAGCCCACGGCGCTGACGGTCACGGCCTCCATCGTCCGTTCGCGGGCGTAGAAGGTCCGCAGCAGCAGCGTCACGATGGCCCAGGGAACCAGGGCCAGTGCCCAGCCGGTCAGGATCTGACTGGCTGCCAGAAAGCGCGGCACGTCATACCCGCGCGTGATGTTGATGACGCTGACCGCATACGGCGCGAGCGCCACGAGCAGCGCACTCATGGGCGCGGCCAGAAAGGTGGTCGTGCGGATACCCTGCACGGTCAGCGCCCGGAAGGCAGGCCAGTCGCGCGCGGCGGCGTGCTCGGAGAAGCGCGGAAACAGGGCCAGGGCTGGCGACACCACGAACAGGCCGTTGACGGTGGTAAACAGCGTCTCGGCGTAGAAGTAGCCGGACTGGGTGCCCGGCTGAAAGCGCCCCGCGTCGCTGAGCATGCGCGTCACGTACAGGTTCAGAAACTGCCGCGCCCCGGCGGTCAGGGTAAAGGGAGCCATCTGCCGCAGCACCCGCCCCAGCGCCGTGTGGCCGCGCAGCGCCGGCGTGGGCAGCAGGCCAAAGCGGTTCAGGGCCGGCAGCTGCACCGCGAGCTGCGCCACCCCGCCGATCAGCCAGCCAAAAGCCAGCCAGGTGGCCGTATTGGGCAGGATCAGCAGCGCCGCGATGCTCGCGAGGTTGAAGGCCACCGGCGCGAAGCTGCTCTCGCGGAAATGCTCGTCGGCGTTCAGCAGGCCCATGGCGATGCTCGACAGGCTGATCAGCATCAGAAAGGGCATCACGAGCTGCGTCATGTACACCGCGACGGCGCGGTCCACGTTGGAGTTCCCCGCGATCAACAGGTCCACCACCCACGGCGCGGCCAGGATGCCCACTGCCATCAGCAGCAGGTTCACTGCGATCAGCACGCCGCTGAACGTCTGCGCCAGCCGGCGCCGCTCGGCCGTGTCCAGCGACTTGTACACCGGAATGAAGGAATTGACCAGCGCGCCCTCGGCAAGCAGTTCGCGCAGCAGGTTGGGCACCTTGACGGCCACGATAAAGGCGTCCAGCAGCGTGTTGCCGAACACCCCCATGACCTGGGTGCGCACGATGCCCGACAGCCGTGACCCCAGCGTGCCCGCCATGACGATAATGGTGTTGGCCCGCAACGACCGGCGCCCCCCGGAGGGCACGGGAGCGGGAGTGGCGGGGCCTTTGCTGGACTGCTGGGGCGGATCGGGCGCGGCGGGCGGAACGGTCACGCGGTCAACTGTAGAGGATCGGGCGGGCGGGCGGCGAAAGCGGCGGCCTCCGGTCCCCGTTCAGGGCCTTTCCGCTTCCTCCACCGCTCCGTCGGCCGTGACCCGCAGCCGCGCCGCTCCGAAGGTCACGTTCAGTGTCAGACCCCGCAGGTACTCCTGCAGGTGCCCGGGCACCTCGGCCACCGTGAACGGCGTGCGCGGCGCGGCCACCAGGCGGTACACGCCGGGCTCCTGCGGCACCTGATCGTACACGTACGCTCCGCGGCGCTGCGGCGGGGTGAGGTGTTCGTCGAAGCCCCCCGCCGGGGCATGGGGCGGCTCGGTCTCGGGCCGGGTATCGATCCAGACGTGCAGGGCTTCCAGAAGTTCCTCGGAGGCCAGGGCCGCGTCGGGCACTGTGTCGTCTCCCGCCGCCATGAACTGGGCAACATGTCCGCGCGCGTCGGCGGCGAACCAGTCGAACTCCACGCCGCGCAGTTCCTCGCGGGTGATCACCGTATGGGCCACGTCCTGCGTCACCTTTTACTGCCCTCCCACCTGCTGGCCCCCCAGCGCGTCCGAGACCACATCGCGGGCCTCGGCCATCACCTGTTTCAGATGGTCCTGCCCCTTGAAGCTCTCGGCATAGATCTTGTACACATCCTCGGTTCCGCTGGGCCGGGCGGCAAACCATGCCTCGGCAGTGGTCACCTTCAGGCCGCCGATGGGCGCGTCGTTGCCGGGCGCTCGGGTCAGGCGGGCGGTGATGGGATCACCCGCCAGCGTCTTCGCCTTCACGTCGTCGGGCGAGAGGGTGCTCAGGATCTTCTTCTGTGCGGGCGTGGCCGGAGCGTCCTGGCGGTCGTAGGCGGTCTCACCGTAGCGCTCCGTGAGTTCGGCAAAGCGCTGGCTGGGGGTCTTGCCGGTTTTCGCGGTCATCTCGGCGGCGAGCAAGCCCGGAATCAGGCCGTCTTTGTCGGTGCTCCAGGCCTGCCCGTTCAGGCGCAGAAAGGACGCCCCGGCGGACTCCTCGCCGCCAAAGCCCAGATTGCCGCTCAGCAGACCGTCCACGAAGTACTTGAAGCCCACCGGCACCTCCACCAGCCGGCGGCCCAGGCCGTTTGCCACCCGGTCGATCAAGGCGCTGGACACCAGCGTCTTGCCCACGCCCGCGTCCGCGCGCCAGCCGGGGCGGTGCTGGAACAGGTAATCGATCATCACGGCGAGGTAATGGTTGGGGTTCATCAGGCCGTCTTTGGTCACGATGCCGTGGCGGTCGGCGTCCGGGTCGTTGCCCACGGCCACGTCGAAGTCATCCTTGAGGCGCAGCAGCCCCGCCATCGCGTAGGGGCTGGAGCAGTCCATGCGAATCTTGCCGTCACGGTCCACGCTCATGAAGGCGAAGCGGGGGTCCACCGTCCGGTTCACGATCTCGAAGTTCAGGCCGTACTCGGCGACGATCGCCTCCCACACCGGCAGGCTGGCCCCGCCGAGGGGATCAATGCCCACATGCAGGCCACTGTGCTTGATGGCGTCCAGATCGATCACCTCGGGCAGCTGGCGCACATAGGGGGTGATGAAATCGAACTCCTCCAGGGCCCCCATCGCGTCTTCCAGCGACACCCGGTTCACGTCGCGCAGCTCCTCCTGCAAAATGGCGTTGGCGCGGGCCTGCACCGCTCCGGTGATGTCGGTATCGGCGGGCCCGCCGCTGGGCGGGTTGTACTTGAAGCCGCCGTCCTGCGGGGGATTGTGGCTGGGCGTGATCACGATGCCGTCGGCGGTGCCCCCCTGGCCGGCGCGGTTGTGTTCCAGAATCGCGTGGCTGATCAGCGGCGTGGGCGTGAGCACGCCCGGCTGCACGCACACCCGCACGCCGTTGGCGGTGAGCACCTGCAGGGCCGTGATCCACGCGGGTTCAGACAGCGCGTGCGAATCCAGGCCCATGAACAGCGGCCCGGTGATGCCGGCTGCGGCGCGGTGCTCGGCCACCGCCTGCGCCACCGCCAGGATGTGCGCCTCGTTGAAGGTGCCGTTCATGCTCGTCCCGCGGTGGCCACTGGTGCCAAAAGAAACGCGCTGCAGCGGGTCGCCCACATCCGGGCGCGTCTCGTAGTAGTGCGCCACCAGCCGCGGGATGTTCGTCAGCAAGCTCTGAGGGGCAGTCTTACCGGCCAGTTCGCTGAGGGTCATACCGGCAGTCTAACGGGGGACCTGAGGGGCGCCGGGTTGCATGAACGGAGTGCAGAGGCCGGGCCTGCGAAGTGCGTGACGGAATCCCCCCGGGGCGACTGCTACGCTGGGGGCATATGCGCGAGTTCCTCAACGACTGGTGGCGGCTGATCAAACTGATCGCCGGCTCGCTGGCCATTCCGGTGATCCTGTGGGGTCTGCTGGTGTGGGCCGGCGTTCTGAAATAGCGGCACTTTTCAAATAGCGGCGCCTTGCCGGATCATTCCGGCCGGGCCGCACCGACCTGTGCGGCTGCCGGGACCAACCAGCGGGCGTTTCATGCTGGAAGCGGTCCCAGGCGCATGTTTGCCGGGCGGGCATGTTAGCTTCACCCCATGACCTCCAAGCGGCAGTCCAGCGATCAGGCCAGTGACACCCCGGCCCACCCCACTCCAGCCCCCGGCAGCGAGAACGGCGCGGCCCGGCCCGGCCCGGCGAAGGGCACCTCAGGCAAGACGGTGCAGAGCTTCGAGCACGCACTGGTGCTGGAAACAGCCCGCGTGACCGAGGGCGCGGCGCTGGCCGCGAGCAAGTTCATGGGCCTGGGCGACAAGATCGCCGTGGACGGCGCGGGCACCGAGGCCATGCGCAGCCTGCTGAACTCGCTGGACATCCGGGGCACGGTGGTGATCGGCGAGGGCGAGATGGATGAGGCTCCCATGCTGTACATCGGCGAGCAGGTGGGCAACGGCCAGTATGAGGTGGACATCGCCGTGGACCCGGTGGAGGGCACCGAGGTCACGGCCAAGGGCCTGCCCAATGGCCTGGCGGTGATCGCCCTCTCGGAGCGCGGCGGCCTGATGCACGCGCCCGACTGCTACATGGAAAAACTGATCGTGCCGCCCCCCGCCGCCGGCCGGGTCAACCTCGACTGGCCGGTGGAGGCCAACCTGAACGTGCTTGCCCAGAGCCTGGACCGCGATGTGGACGACCTGATGATCACCATCCTGGACCGCGAGCGCCACGCCGACCTGATCCGGCGGGTGCGGGCCACGGGAGCGCGCGTCAAGCTGATCGGCGACGGCGACGTGGTGGCCGGGATCGCCGTGGGCGTGCGCGGCACCGGCGTTCACGCGCTGATGGGTTCGGGCGGCGCCCCCGAGGGCGTGCTGAGCGCAGCGGCCTGCAAGTGCCTGGGCGCCGAGATCCAGGGCCGGTTCCTGGCCGAGGACGACGCCATGCGCGAGCGCTTCGCCAAGATGGGCGTGGACGAGAAACGCATCTACAAGACCGCTGACCTTGCGCCCGGCAAGCAGATGGTCTTTTCCGCCACCGGCATCACCTACGGCGAGATTCTGGACGGCGTGCGGCGCTTTGGCGGCGGGGCCCGCACCCACACGCTGGTGATGGGCTATGCCACGCGGGTCGTGCGCTTCATCGACAGCATCCACCTGGAAGACGACACGGCGCGCGTGACCATCCGGGTCTGAAGGCAGCCCCGCAACACAGAACCAACTTGCCCGCCCCATCAGGTCAAAGTGACCTCGGGGCGGGCAAGTTGTGCGGCCTTGAATCGGCTGCAGGAGGAAGCGGCTTCAGCCCTCCATGGAGGCCAGACCGCCGCGTTGCTCGCCGCTCTTCTCGCCGCCCTGCCCCTCGCCCTTGCGGGGCAGACGCAGATTGGGCATCGGGAGGGTGGAGAGCAGCGCGAGCAGCGCCACAAAGATGCTGATCAGGTAGATGCGGCTGATGGTGTTGGCAAAGGCCACCTTGACGGCCCGGCCCGACAGGTCATAGGCCTTTCTGGCCGTGGCCAGGGCGTCTGCCTGGGCGGTATCCAGCTGCCTCCGGACCTGGTCGAGCACGCCGGCGCGGCCCTGCTCGGTCTGAAGGGCGGCGGGCGGAATCTGTGCCAGGCCGGTTCTCAGGCCCTCGGGCAGGGCAGGGTCTGTCATGAGCCGGCTGAGGTTGCCGCTCTGGACCGCCGTCTCCACGCTGCCGAAGGTCCGGGCGAAGCCGGCCGTGATCTGGGACTGGATGCTGGCGAAGGTGGGCGCCGACTGACCCTGGCCGCTGCTGGCCGTGGCGGCTTGCCGGGCGGTGTCCTCCAGCTGGGCCACCACGGCGGGCGGCTGCCCGGCCTCGGCGGCGCGCAGCTGCGCGGGAATCTGGGTGGCGAGCGAGCTGGTCAGCACGGCCCCGAACACGGCGGTTCCGATGGTGCTGCCCATCTGCTGGAAAAACTGCCCCGCGCTGGTCGCCACGCCGATCTCCCAGCGGTGAACGGCGTTCTGAATCGCGAGGTTGAACAGCGGCAGGGCCGGACCGATGCCCAGGCCCAGAATCACCATGTACAGGATGACCGTGCTGTAGGCGGTGTCCGCGTTCAGGGTAGAGAGCAGGTAGAAGCCGCCCATCATCAGCGCCAGGCCGATCAAAATCAGGTTCTTGTAGTAGCCCAGGCGTGAGGCGAGCTGTCCGCTCAGGACCGAGCCGGCGATCAGACCCATGGTGAGCGGAATGGTGGCGGTGCCGGCCTTGGTGGCGCTGACGCCCTGCACGTTCACCAGATACAGGCTCAGGAACAGGATGGCCCCCAGGAAGGCCGCGCCGATAAAGAAGCGGGCCAGCACGCCCCACGCGAAGGTGGGGTTCTTGAACAGGGTCAGGGGCAGAATCGGGCTTTCGTGGCGGGACTCGACGAATAGAAACGCGATCAGCGAGGCGGCCGCGCCCGCGAACAGGGCCAGGACCGTGGGGTTGGTCCAGCCGTAGGCGGCCTCGGCCCCAAAGGTCAGGGCCAGCAGCAGCGGCACCGAGAAGGTGATCACGAGCACCGCGCCGATGTAGTCGATCTTGGGCTTCAGGCCGCTGGCGAGCTGGGGCATCTTGCTGAAGATGAAGGCCAGCGCCACGAGGCCGATGGGCAGGTTGACGTAAAAGACCCAGCGCCACGACACGTTGTCGGTGAGGAAGCCGCCGAGCAGCGGGCCAATAACGCTGCTCAGGCCGAACACGGCCCCGAACAGGCCCTGATACCGGCCGCGCTCGGCGGGCGCAAAGATGTCGGCAATGATGGCAAACGCCACCGAGGTCAGCGCCGCCGCCCCCAGCCCCTGCAGGCCGCGGAACACGATCAGCTGCATCATGCCGCCGCCGAACAGGTTGCCGAACCACGGCTCTCCGGCCATGCCGCACAGCGCCGAGCCGATCAGGAACACCACGATGCCGAACATCAGGATGGGTTTGCGGCCGTAGATGTCCGAGAGTTTGCCGTAGATGGGCACCATGGCGGTGCTGGCGAGCAGGTAGGCGGTGGTCACCCAGGCATACAGATTCAGGCCTTCAAGGTCCGCCACGATGCGCGGCAGCGAGGTCGCCACGATGGTCTGGTCCAGGGCCGCCAGAAACAGGCCGAGCAGGGTGCCGATCAGAATCAGAATCTTGGTGCTGTGTGGCAGGACCTCGGCGTAGTTGATGCGGTCTTCAGGGCGGGGACCGCCCACGGGCGGTGCGTTCTGGGTCATACGTCTTCTCCTGGGTTCAGGCACTCTTGCGGGCCGGGGGATCGTCGTGGGGCGCGGGACCGTCGTGGAACACAGGAGGGCAGGAATCGGGCTTTGCCTGCCGGACCTCGGCCAGCAGGGCGTTGATGGCGTCCTCCGCGCGGCCCAGGGTCTCGGGGGCAACCCGCCCGAACACCTCGCTGTACGCGCCCATCATGGTTTTTTCCTTGATGCTCAGAAACTGCTGGCCCTTGTCGCTCAGGGCGAGCAGCTTCTCGCGGCGGTCGTCGGGGTTCTCGCGCCGTTCCATGAGCCTGCGCCGCACCAGTTCCTGAATCAGCTGGCTGGTGGCGGGCAGGCTGACGCCCAGGTGTTCGGCCAGCGCCGTCACGCTGATGGGCGCGAAGGCGCGCACCTTGTACATGGCGGTCATCTGGGTAAAGCTCACGTCCTCGCCCTGCAGTTCGCTCTGAAGCGCGCCCATGATGCGGTCGGACACCAGCCGGTGAAGCTGCTGCATACACACGGTCAGGCGTTCGGCGGCGTCTCCTGCCGGCGTGGCGGGGCCAGAAGCTTGTGGAGGGTCAAGGCTGCTCACAGGATCACCATTATGCTTAAGATCCTGAAACCATTTGGAATACCAGACAGTTATATGACCCACATGATTAAGGAGACGGACCTAGGCCATCTCGCTTACCGGGGGTGAGGAGGCCATGGGGCGTGCCCTTCCCCGGACCCGCAAGCGAGACCGGACGCTTAGAGCCCGTTTTGGAATTTCACGCCTCTCTGGGCGAGCAAATACCATGAGGAATGGCCTCTCAGACGTATGGTTCTGATCT
>NZ_BMOM01000020.1 GCF_014647075.1 Deinococcus aerophilus
GTGATCCGAAGATCACGTTTCGCGAATCTGGAGACTCTTCCGGGGGGAAGCGTCCGCTCGCTCGTCCTGTCGGACGATCCTGTCATCATCATCAACACCAGATTTTCATGCGTCCCAGCGAGGCCTTTCGGCTTTTCGCTTTCGCCCCTCTTCTCGGGCGAAGGGAACTATATGCTTCCCCGGCAGTTCTGTCAACACCTGTCGCCCGCATTCCCTGCCGGCCCTGCCAGAACCGCCTCAGCGCCAGCGTTCCGGCAGGCCATAGACCGGCCACAGCGCGTCGACCCGGTCGGCCACCGCCGCGTCCATCTCGATCTTGGGGGGCCAGGGACGGACAAAACCTTCCTCGGGCAACTTGCGTGCGCCGTCCCAGGCAAGCAGAGCGCCGAACTGGACCACGTCCCGTTCCGGGTCAACGTTGTTCAGGACGGTCCACCACACGTCCTGAATGTTCTGGACGTCGGTGTGCTCGTCACAGATCAGCAGATGCCGGATGCCTTCAGCGGCGGGGTGGGCCGCAAAAGCCTGGGCCAATTCGTGTGCCTGACCGGGGCGGGTCTTGTGCAGGGCCACCAGCCAGTAGCCGTCGTCGGTCTGCCGCTGGGCCACCACACCCTCGAAATTGGGCAATTCAGCGGAGGCGTACGGCCTGAACATCTCCTCATGCGCCGGGTCATCAAGCTGAAGGTCCCGGCTGGACTCGGCCCCCCCGGTCTCCTCGGGCTTCTTGGTGGTGGCATCGATGATCAGCTTGCCGCCGTACCCCCAGCCCCGGCTGCTGTGGTCCAGCACGTCGGTGGGTCCGCGCGTGGTCAGGGTGTCGCGCCCCGGCACGGCCCGGACGGCGACCTCCCGCCACACGGCATCAAAGTCGTTGACTGGAACGTTCTCATCCACCACCACGATCACCTTGGCGAACATCATCTGGCCCAGCCCGAACAGCCCGTTGGCCACCTTGTAGGCCTGACCCGGGTACCCCTTCTGGATGCCCACGAATACCAAGTTGTGCGCCACCCCGGCGGGCGGCATGTGGTAATCGACGATCTCGGGCAGGATCAGCTGTGCGGCGGGCAGGAACAGACGCTCGGAGGCCTCGATCAGGTAGGCGTCCTCCATCGGCGGGCGACCCACGATGGTCGCCGGGTACACCGGACTGCGGCGCATGGTCACGGCAGTAACGTGAAACAGCGGGTACAGATCCGGCAGCGTGTAGAAGCCGGTGTGATCGCCGAACGGCCCCTCGGTCACCCAGTCCTCGGCGGGGTCCACATACCCTTCCAGAATGAATTCGGCGTTGGCCGGTACGTCCAGGTCTACCGTGATTCCCTTCGTGACCGGGTAGCGCTGTCCACGCAGATAGCCCGCCAGCGCGAACTCGTCCAGACCCGGGATGGGGGGCAGCGGCGCGGTGGCCGCATAGATCAGGGCGGGGTCTCCGCCAATGGCGACCGCCACCTCCAGCCGTTGCCCGAGCCGCTTGGCCTTCTCCAGATGCCGAGTGCCCGTCTTGTGGCGCTGCCAGTGCATGCCTGTGGTGTTCTTGCCCATCACCTGCATGCGGTACATCCCCATGTTGCGCTCGCCGGTCTCGGGGTCCCGCGTGATCACCAGCGGCAGGGTCACGAAGGGACCGCCGTCCAGCGGCCAGCACTTCAGGATGGGCAGGCGCGAGAGGTCCACTTCATCCCCACGCCACACGACCTCCTGTACCGGGCCGGTCCGGACCCGCCGGGGCGGCAGGTTCATGGCGTCTCGGAGCTTGGTCACGTTGCCCAGCAGGCCAAGCTTGCCACCCCCCCCTTTGAGGTCGATCAGGGCGCGGACCTTGGCGGCGAGGTCGTCCAGATCATCGACTCCCAGGGCCAGGGCGGTGCGCTCCCGGGTGCCCATCAGGCCAATGGCGACCGGAAAGTCGCTGCCCCGCACGTTCTCGAACAGCAGCGCCGGTCCTCCCTTCTTCACCAGACGGTCGGCGATCTCGGTGATTTCCAGATCGTGGCTGACGGGAACGGAGACGCGCAGCAGTTCGCCACGGTCTTCGAGCAGGCGCATAAAACTCTGAATGTCCGGAAAGGCCATGGCTGGAGCATAGGCCGGGAAGCGCGGGGCAACCGTACCGGGGGTTGAGTTGCCGGGCGCAACCATGACGCTTCGCTCAAGACCATTTGAAAGGCAGACCGCACTCTTAGTTGATCTTTTTTGTAAGCTTGGCGCTGATCCGGGCCGGGCCTCCCGTGCCCATCCACCTCCCCCCGCCCCCGTGCCCTTTAAGGAGTTCCATGAAACACCTGTTCCTGATGACCGCCCTGACCCTCGCGGGCAGCAGTCTCGCCGCGACCGCGCCCACCACCCTGAACAAAGGCGTGCTGAAAATTGGTATGGAGGGCACCTATCCGCCGTTTACCTACAAGGACGAGAAGGGCAACCTGACCGGCTTTGATGTGGAGCTCGCCCGCGCGGTGGCCGCCAAACTGGGGCTGAAGCCCGAGTTCGTGCTGACCGAATGGAGCGGCATCCTCGCCGGTTTGCAGGCGAACAAATACGACGTGATCGTCAACCAGGTGGGCATCAACCCCGAGCGGCAGAAGAGCATCGGCTTCAGCGCACCCTACGCATACTCCTCGCCGCAGATCATCGTGAAGAAGACGGGCAGCTTCTCGCCCAAGACGCTCGCCGACCTGAAGGGCAAGCGCGTGGGCGTGGGCCTGGGCAGCAACTTCGAGAAGCAGCTGCGCGAGGCGGGGGGCATCAATGTGGTGACCTATCCCGGGGCACCGGAGTACCTCGCCGATCTCGCCGCCGGACGGCTGGATGCGGCCTTCAACGACCGCCTGCTCGTGGGCTACCTGATCCAGAAAGAAGGGCTGCCAGTGCGCGGCGCGGGCGTGGTAGGCGCTCCTGAGCCGGTGGGCATCGCCGTCAAGAAGACCAATACGGGCCTCAAGGCGGCCATCGACCGGGCGCTGCTGCAACTCAAGGCCGACGGCACCTACGCCCAGCTCAGCCGCAAGTGGTTCGGGCAGGACGTCAGCAAACCCTGAACCCGGTCTGAACGGACCCCGCGCCCCCTCCCTGCACACTGGGGAGGGGGCCGCGCTGCGCCCCACGGCCACGCGTAAGGAGCCCCATGAACACCGAACAATTGCATCTGGTGCTGCAAAGCGCATGGAACGCGCTGCCCACCCTGCTCGCCGCCGCCCCGGTGACGCTGGGCTTCGCGCTGGCGGCCATGCTGCTGGGGCTGCCGCTGGGCTTTGCGGTTGCGCTGGCCCGCCTGTCGGGGGTGGGAGCGCTGCGGGGCGTCAGCAGCGTGTTCGTGTCGTTCATTCGCGGAACGCCGCTGCTTGTCCAGATCTTCGTCATCTATTACGGCCTGCCCAGCCTGGGCATCACGCTCAGTCCGGTGGTGGGCGGGGTGATCGCCCTCACGCTGAATGCCGCAGCCTACCTCTCGGAAACCATCCGGGCCGCCATCCTGAGCATTCCCAGGGGTCAGCGCGAGGCCGCCACCAGTCTGGGCCTCACGGGCGCACAGACCATGCGCCTGATCGTGCTGCCCCAGGCCGCGCGGGTGGCGCTGCCCAGCCTGAGCAACACCCTGATCGGGCTGGTCAAGGACACCTCGCTGGTCTCGGTGATCACGGTGGTGGAACTTCTGCGCTCGGCGCAGCTCGTCATCGCCCGCACCTTTGAGCCCTTCGGTCCCTACCTGACGGCCGCCCTGATGTACTGGGCCATCAGCAGCGCGCTGGAAGTGGTGCAGCGCGGACTGGAACGCCGGTTTTCGCGCGGAACCTGACGCGGGCGCAGACAGGCCCTACCCTGAGTCCATGCCCGCTCCCCAGCCCCGGCCCGCGCCAGCGCCCCTCGACGACGAGCTGAAATCGGCCCGCCTGACCACCCTGGCCCAGCTGGACGCCCTGCTGGACCGGCCCATGATCGTCCTGAGCTTCGCGTGGCTGGGCCTGCTCGTGCTGGACCTGATGCGGGGCCTCCCGCCGCTGCTGCAGGTGGTCAGCAACGTGATCTGGGGGCTGTTCGTGCTGGACTTTCTGCTGTCGGTGACCCTGGCCCCCGACAAGTCCGAGTATTTCCGGCGCAACTGGCTGACCGCCCTGAGCCTGCTGCTGCCGGCGCTGCGCATCCTGCGGGCCTTCCGGGGACTGCGGGCGCTGCGGATCTTGAGGGCCACGCGCGGCACCAACCTGCTGCGGATTCTGACCAGCCTGAACCGGGGCCTGCACACGCTGCGCCGCACCCTGCAGCGCCGGGGGCTGGGATTTGTGGTGGGGGCCACCGCGCTGGTGGCGCTGGCCGGCGCGGCGGGCATGGCCTCGTTTGAGGCGGGCGAGGCCGGAGCGCCCGGCGGCTTCGGGGCGTGGCTGTACTGGGTGGGCATGCTCCTGACCAGCCTGGGCTCGGAGTACTGGCCGGTGACTCCCGAGGGCCGCGCCCTGACCTTCCTGCTCGCGGTGTACGGTTTTGCGGTCTTCGGCTACCTGACGGCGGCGCTGGCCAGCCTGTTTATCGGCGCAGATCAGGCGTATCCGCCCGACGATGACAGCGACGTCAACAACGAGGCCCTGCGGCTGGAGCTGCGCGAGGTGCGCGGCGAGCTCGCGGCGCTGCGCGGTATGTTGGGCGGTGCGTTGGACCGCAGCCGGTGAGCGGGTTTACCCTACGGCCATGACCTCTGCTCCGCCCGACCTGGCCCGGACCTCGCCCGTGGACCGCCTGCGCGCCACACTGCAGCCCACCGAACTGGACGGCTGGCTGATCTACGACTTCCAGGGCCTCAACCCGCACGCGCGGCGGGTGCTGGACCTGCCCGCGGGCGCGTTCCTGACGCGCCGGTTTTTTGTGTACGTGCCGCGCCAGGGCCGGGCGGTGCTGCTGCACAACCACATCGAGGGCGGCACCTGGAGCGAGATCACGCGCGGCTGGGACATTGAGCGCCGGGCCTTCGGCTCGCATCAGGAACTCGACGCCGCGCTGGGAGCGGTGGTCGCCGGACAGCGGGTGGCGATGGAATACAGCCCGGACGGGGCCGTGCCCTATGTCAGCCGGGTGGACGCCGGTACCGTGGAACGGGTGCGGGCGGCGGGAGCCCGCGAAATTACGAGCAGCGCCGACCTGCTGCAGTCCTTTCTGGCGTGGTCGCCGGAGGATCTGACAGCCCACCAGCGCGCCGCCGCCGTCCTTATGCGGGCCAAGGACGACGCCTTCTGGCTGATTCATGAACGCCTGAAGGTGGGCGAGAGCATCAGCGAACTGGAGGTGCAGGCCAAGATCATGGACGCCATCGCGGGAGCGGGCATGTCCGCCGGGCACCCGGTCAACGTGAGCTTCGGGGTGAACGCCGCCGACTCGCACTATGAACCCGGTGGAGACAAGAACGCCGTGCTGCAGCCGGGCCAGTGCGTGTTGATCGACCTGTGGGCGCAGGAACCGGGCCGCCCCTTTGCCGATGTGACCTGGGTGGGCTATGCGGGCGAGCCGTCTGCCGCCTACCTGGAGGCCTGGACGGCGGTCTGCGCGGCGCGGGATACGGCCCTGAAGCTGCTGCAGGAGCGTTTTGACACCGAAGGCTGGGGCCAGTTGCAGGGCTGGGAACCCGACCGGGCTGCGCGGGACGCGATGGGCCCGGTGTGGGGCCCCCACTTCCTGCACCGCACCGGCCACGACCTGGGCGTGCAGATTCACGGCGCGGGCGCCAATCTGGACGACTACGAGACCCGCGACACCCGCCGGCTGACCCTCGGACTGGCCGTGACCGTGGAACCCGGCACCTACCCCGCCGCGCAGGGCTTTGGCATCCGTACCGAGGTGGACGTGTATCTGTCGGCGCAGGGCCCCCACATCACCACCGATCTGCAGCGCCGGCCGTTCGTGCTGGGACAGGGCGAGTGGGCCGCGGTGCGGGCGGCGGGGTACGGGGAGGGATAAGCGGGGTGGCAGGTGGGAACGGGGCGACTTCCTTTTTCTCCGCCCCACCCCTCCCCTTAGCGTTCACACAAGCCTGTTCGTGCGCCCAGCGGTTAGGCTGAGGGTATGGCGAACCTCGGCTCCTCTACGGTCATGCTCACGGGAGCAGGCGGCGCACTTGCGACGGCCATTGCTCAGGAACTCGACGACGCGGGCGCACAGATGGTCCTGGTCGGGCGCGGCGAGGCCCTGGCCCGCGCCGCCGACCGCTTTCCTGCCACCGAGGTGATCGACACCGACCTGTCCGACCCGGCGAGCGTGGCCGAGCTGAAGAAGGTCAAGGTGGACATCCTGGTCCACACGGCGGGTGCGTACACCATGCAGCCGGTGCAGAAGGCGACCACCGACGATCTGCGGGCGATGCTCGACGCCAACCTGCTGACCCTGTTCCACGCTGTTCAGGGCGTGCTGCCGCACATGCTCCGGCAGAAAGACGGCATCATTCTGGGCGTGAGTGCGGCGCAGGCCGCGCGCATGAGCGGCCCCGGCGCGGCGCTGTACACCGCGAGCAAGGCGGCCGTGAGCGCCTACATCTACAGCCTGAACGACGAACTCAAGGCGCGGGGCGTGCGCGGCTGCGTGCTGTACCCGATGGGAGCCATCGACACCCCAGCCAACCGGGACGCCGGCCTCAAGTGGGAGACCATGATTGACGTCCGCGGGCTGGCCAAGAGTGTGGCCCACCTGCTGACCCGCCCCGACCGCGCCCACCTGACCGAGCTGAAGGTGTACCCGGATGTGGAGGAGTAGCCCAGGCCTCTGAGCACTCAGACACAGAGAAGTGGGGCCCTGAAGCTGTTCCTCAGCCCTCCCCCACCCGGGTGAGCACGTAGAACACCCGGTCGCCGTCGGCGGCCAGATCGCCCACCATATAGCCCTGCCCCAGGTAATGGCCCAGCACCTCGCGCAGGGCGAGCCGCCACAACCGCCGCAGGGGATCGTTCATCAGTTCGGCGCGGCGCGGCACCTCGGCAAGCAGCTGCCGCCCCCGCAGGGTCAGGTCCGGCCGGTCCGGTTCCTCGGTGTCGTCGGGCCGCGCTGCCAGCGCCACTTCACCGTGGGGGGCCGGCGGGGGCCGCTCGGCGTGGGGGCGGGTCAGGTCCCACTCGATCATCAGGCGGTCGGCGGGAAAGGCCCGCTCGCGGTCGTCGTCCAGAGCGTACCAGTCGGCGTGATAGCTGATGGCCCGCGCCCCCAGCTTGCCCAGGTTCAGCCGGGCGTTGCGCGCCACCAGGGGATCGAAGGTCCAGGTCATGCGCGCGATGCCCTGGGCGAGCACCCGATCACGCTGGCGCAGCTTGAGGGCCACCGCCAGGCCGCTGCCGCGCCAGTCGGGATGCACCGCGAGCAGGTGCGAGTGGTGCCACAGCCGGCCGCCCACCAGCGCCGGAAACCCGAACGCCAGCCCGTAAGGAACCTCTCCCTGCGGGTCATCCGGGGGCAGTGCCGGATACGCGCCCAGCACCACGCCGCCGCACACCGAGCTGATGCGCATCATGCTGCTGGGCAGCACCTCGCGGTCGGGGTAGCCCCATGCCGCCACCTGCACCGCCTCCAGCGCGCGCATGGCCCACGGATCGGTCACGTCCCGGATCACGTAGGGACGCGCGGGAAGCGTGGAGGGCCGGATGCCCTCCCCCGACCCGGACGGCGCGCTCAAGGGCGGTGCTCCTCCATCACCTCGGCCACACTCTCGATGAATTCGCGGTTGAGGCTGACTCCGGTGCCCGGGCCCTCCGGCACCGGCATCAGGCCGTCTGCGGCCTCCAGCGGCTCATTGATGATGTCGGTGTCCCAGTAGCGGCTGGCGCTGGACGTGTCGCCCGGCAGCGTGAAATTCGGCAGCGTGGAGAGGTGGATGTTGTGCGCGCGCCCCACCCCGCCTTCGAGCATGCCGCCGCACCACACCGGCGCACCGAAAGCCTGCGCCACGTCATGCACCCGGCGGGCCTCGGCGTGGCCGCCCACCCGCGCCACCTTCAGGTTGATGACCCCGCCCGCGCCGATTGCCAGCGCCTTGCGGGCGTCCGCCGCGCTGGCGACGCTCTCATCCAGACACAGCGGGGTCTGCAGGCGGCCCTGCAGCGCCGCGTGGTCCACCAGATCGTCCCAGGCCAGCGGCTGCTCGATGTAGGTGAGGTCAAAGGCGTCCAGCGCCCGCAGCCGCGCCGTGTCGGCCAGCGTGTAGGCGCTGTTGGCATCCACGGTGAGGCGGATGTCCGGAAAGGCCTCGCGGGTGGCCCGCACCGGTTGCAGGTCCCAGCCGGGTTTGATCTTGAGCTTGATGCGCCGGTAGCCCTGCTCGACGTGGCGGCGCACCGCGTCCACCGTGGCGGCCTCGTCGGCCTGAATCCCCAGACTGACGCCGACCTCCACCTGGGTCTTGCGCCCGCCCAGCAGGGTCGCCAGCGGCACCCCCAGCATCCGGGCCCACAGGTCCCACGCGGCCATCTCGACCATGGCGCGTGCCATGCGGTTGCCCCGGAAACTGCCCAGGGCATCGTTCAGTTCCTCGGGATTGGCAAAGGTCTTGCCCAGCACACGCGGCAAGAAGACCTCGCGCAGCAGGCCCAGCGCGCCCGCCACCGTTTCCTCGCGGTACATCGGGGCGACCTCCATGGTCCCCTCCGAGACGCCCTGCACGCCGTCTCCGTGCAGGACCAGCAGCGGCAGGGTGCGCGCGGTCTGCACGCCAAAACTGGTCTCGAAACGGAACCGCAGAGGCAGGCGGACAACCATCAATTCGGCGGCATCAATGCGTAGCATGCCCCCCAGTATGCCGGGTACAGCAGTGTTCAGGCCCTCAGCGGCGCGGCGCGGTCTGGGCAGCCGCTTCCTGCTCCTGCCACACCCGCAGCGCACTCACCGCCAGCACCACCCCCAGCAGCAGCGGCGTTTCACCCAGGATCATCCGAAGGTCCGTGCCGTCGGTGTATCCACCAAAACGGCCCCGGACCTCATCGCCGTAGTGCCGCAGATGGATGTCCAGGCCACGGGTAAAGCCTCCGTACCGGCCCACCACGCTGCCCGGCGTAAAGGCCAGCCGGGCGTCCACACCATCGGTCACGCCTCCCAGGTGCAGGTGCAGTTCCCCGGCCTGGACGCCGGCCCGCACGTCCCAGCCCGTGATGACCCCGCCCAGCCGGCCCCGCAGACCGTCCTCGACCACCTCCATCCTGAGGTCCTGCCCGGTTACAAAACTGCCGATGCGGCCCGTGAGACACTGTCCATCCCACCCGGCACTGAGGTCCAGTCCCCGGCTGACCCCGCCCAGTCGTCCCCGCAACGCGCTTTCCGGTACCACGGTCATGGCACCCAGCGTAGGCCGGGCCCTCTCTCAAGACCCTGACAGGATTCGCCGGAACACGAGGAGACTGCCCGGCATGTGGCCGCCGGGCAGTCTCCTGAACACACCCGGGAAAGAAGTCCCGGAAAGCAGGCTTACAGTTCCAGCAGCATCCGCGCCGGGTCTTCCAGCAGGTTCTTGATCATCACCAGGAACTGCACAGCTTCCTTGCCGTCGATGATGCGGTGGTCGTAACTCAGGGCCAGGTACATCATCGGGGCGATCACGACCTGACCGTTCTGGGCGATGGGCCGCTCGATGATGTTGTGCATGCCCAGGATGGCGCTCTGAGGCGCGTTAATGATAGGCGTGCTCATCATGGAGCCGAAGGTGCCCCCGTTCGTGATGGAAAAGGTGCCGCCGCTCATGTCCTCCATCGTCAGCTTGCCGTTTCTGGCCTTGCCGGCGAAGGCCGCGATCTCCTTCTCGATGGTCGCCAGGCTCATCTGCTCGGTATCGCGCAGAATCGGCACGACCAGACCGCGGTCGCTGGCAACCGCGATGCCGATGTCGTAGAAGCCGTGGTACACGATGTCCTTGCCGTCAATGCTCGCGTTGACCAGCGGGAAGGCCTTGAGGGCCTCGGTGGCGGCACGCACGAACAGGCTCATGAAGCCCAGCTTGACGCCGTGCTTGGCCACGAACTGGTCCTGGTACTTCTTGCGCAGGTCCATGCTCGGCTGCATGTTGACCTCGTTGAAGGTGGTCAGCAGCGCGGCCGTGTTCTGCACTTCCTTGAGGCGCTCGGCGATGCGCGCGCGGATGCGGGTCATGGGAACCCGCTGCTCGGCACGCGGGCCGCTGGGCACCGCGGAGGCGGAGGATGGAGCCGCAGATGCAGGAGCCGCCTGCACGCCGGCCGGAGCCGAGGCCGCCTGGGGGCCCTGGTCCGTGCCGCCGCCCTGGGCCGCCGTTACGGCGTCCTGCTTGGTGATGTTGCCGCGCGGACCGCTGGCCGGAATCTGTGCGGGGTTGAGGTTGTTCTCAGCCACGACCTTGCGAACGGCGGGCGAGAGGTCCTCGCGGCGCGGCGCACCTCCCGTCTGGGCAGCCGGCTGGGTTCCCGCGCTGTCGGGGTGAACGGCGGTGCCGCCCGCGCTCGCCTCGTCAGGAATGGGGCCGCTGGTCTCCTCAGCAGTGGGGGCCGGAGCGCTGCCCGCGTCGCCGAGCACCCCCAGCACTTCCTCGCTGAGAACGGTGTCGCCCTCATTCTTGGCGACGCTCTGAAGGACGCCGTCGGCCTGCGCCGTGACCTCCAACACCACCTTATCGGTCTCGATCTCGGCAAGCACCTCGCCGCGCTTCACGGCCTCGCCGGGCTTTTTGTGCCATGTCAGCAGCGTACCCTCGCTCACCGACTCGGAAAAAACAGGAACTTTAATGTCCGCCATAACGTCCCCTGTTATACCCCTCCGCACCTGTGACCGCACCGGGGACGCCGGAATGGATCAGACCTTGCTCAGGGCCTGGGCCGTGTGGGCCACCTGCTGTCCGTCCTCCAGTTCCACGATGTAGCGCGGATCGTCGCGGCTGGCCCGGTAGGCAAACCCGCTGACCTCGCCGTCCTCGTGCACCACCCACACCACCCGGCCACGCGCCTCGCCGCCGTGGCTGTTCCACTTCACCGCGTCTCCGACCTTGAACGTCATGGGCCTCACCTCGCCCGGCAGCGTGTCATGCCGGGGACCACTTCCCTGTTGACACGGCCACACCATGAAGGAACGCTCTGGAGAGCCGGGGCCTCGAAAACGGCCGACTCAGGCGTCTGCGCCGACCACCTCACTCAGGTGACGCACGCCGTCGCGGGCGAGCAGCGCCGAGAGGCCACGGTTCAGGCCTCGCACCACCCCCGGCCCGCCGTAGATCAGGGCGGTATACAGCTCGATCAGGCTGGCTCCGGCACGGAGCTTGGCGTAGGCGTCCTCGGCACCGAACACCCCGCCGACCCCCACGATGGGCAGGTGGCCTCCGGTCAGGCGGTAGGCCTCCCGCACCAGCGCGGTGGACTTCGCGGCCAGCGGCTGCCCGCTGAGACCGCCCGCCTCCGCGCGGTGGAGACTGCCCAGGCCGCTGCGGTCCAGGGTGGTGTTGCTGATGATCAGACCCTGTGCGCCCGCTCTGCGCACAGCCTCCACGCTCGCCTCGAAGTCGGCGGGGTGCAGGTCGGGCGCGAGCTTGACGAGTACGGGTGGTCGGCGCAGGTGCCGCACCCGGCCCGCCTCGACCTGCTGCGCCACGGCGCGGACAAGTTCCTCCAGGTCGCCGGCAGCCTGCAACGCGCGCAGCCCCGGCGTGTTGGGACTGCTGACATTGACGACAAAGGCGTCGGCCACGTCGCCCAGCGCCTCCACGCAGCGCCGGTAGTCGGCGGCGGCGTCCTCATTCGGCGTGTCCTTGTTCTTGCCAATGTTGACCCACAGCGGCGTGGGGTGGGCGGCCCGCGCCCCCAGGCGGGCGTGCAGGGCCTGGGTGCCCGCATTGTTAAAGCCCATGCGGTTGATCAGCGCGTGGTCCTGCGGCAGCCGGAACAGCCGGGGCCGCTCGTTGCCAGGCTGGGGACGGGGAGTGACGGTTCCGACCTCCAGAAAGCCGAAGCCCAGCGCCGCAAAGGCGGGCAGCGCCACCCCGTTCTTGTCCAGGCCCGCCGCGAGACCCACCGGCCCGTCGTAGCGGTGGCCCCACAGCGTCTGCGTCAGCGCGGGATCGGCGGGCGCGGTCCAGCGCCGGGCCAGCCCCGGCCACGCGGGCACGCGTGAGGCGGCCTCCAGCAGGTTCAGGGTCAGGTGGTGGGCATCCTCCGCCTCCAGGCGAAAGAGCATCGGTTTTAGCACTCGGCGGTACATCGCCCCCAGCATACGGAACCGGGGGCGTGCCTTCTGACCCGCGCGGGCCGGCTTGGGGGACCTATCTGCTCAGACCGGGGGGCCGGCGTAACTCGCTTCCAGCTGCACCAGCCGGGCGTGCTGCTGCCGTTCGCTGTCCACGATCAGGTCAGCCAGGGTGGTGCCGCCCAGCACGTCGCGCAGGGCGGCGTCCACGCGGTGCCACAGGTCCTGGGTGCCGCAGACGTTCTGGCTCTCGCAGGTGTGGTCGTCCTCGACGCACTGCACCGGGGCAATGCTGCCCTCCATGGCGGTGACCACGTCGTACACGTTGATCTCGGCGGCGGCGCGCGACAGACGGTAACCGCCGTGCGCGCCCCGGACGCTGCGGATGAATCCGGCGCGGCGCAGGTTGCTCGCGATCTGCTCCAGGTAGTGCTGGCTGATGCCCTGGCGCTCGGAGACGTCTTTGAGGGGCACGGCGTCACCGCCGCGGCGCCCGATCTCGATCAGGGCGCGCAGGCCGTACTGGGCTTTGGTAGAGACCCACATGCCCTACAGTTTAGCGCTTAATTCCGGGTAAAGTGTAAGGAATTGGGGAGTGGGGGCCTTTCCGGTCCGCCCGGCGCGCAACTTGCCTACAATCGGCGCGTGTCGTCCGCGCTTTCCGTTCCGTCTCCGGCAGACGTTCTGCTGCGCCTGCGGGCGGTGGGGGCCCCTGGCTCCGTGCTGCTGGAATCGCTGGGGCCCGTGACCGGGTATGGACGCTTTTCGTTTCTCAGCGCGTGGCCGCAGCAGGTCCAGCACCACCTGCCCCCGCGCCCCCCCGGCGCAGAGCTGTTTCCGGCGTGGCTGGGCGGGCTGAAATACGAGGCGGCGCGGGATTTTGGTCTGCCGGCCCACCCGCCGCAGGGCGAGGCACAGTGGTGGGGGCTGTACCCGTCGGGCCTGGTGTGGGACCGCGCGGCGGGCACCCTGACGGTGGTGGGCGAGCCACATGCGGACTGGGCTGGACTGCTGGGCAGCGCCGCCCCCACCGCTCCTGTGGCGGAATTGCGGGTGGGTGCTTTCGGCGCGGATGACGTGGACTACCCGGCGGGCGTGCGGGCCCTGCAGGCCCTTATCCGGGCCGGCGAGGTCTATCAGGTCAACCTTTCGCGCGGGGTACGCGCTCCGGCGCACGGCGACCCGCTGGCAGCGTACCTGCGGCTGCGCGAGGTCAATCCCAGCCCGTTCATGGCGTT
This sequence comes from Deinococcus aerophilus, assembly GCF_014647075.1. Lineage (NCBI taxonomy): Bacteria > Thermotogati > Deinococcota > Deinococci > Deinococcales > Deinococcaceae > Deinococcus > Deinococcus aerophilus. The sequence goes on from NZ_BMOM01000020.1 coordinate 13,398, forward strand.
CGTGGACATGGGCGGCGAGGTGGTGGTGTCGTGCAGTCCCGAGCGGCTGGTGTGCTGGCAGGGTGGGGAGGTCAGCGCCCGGCCCATTGCCGGCACCCGGCGGCGCGGCGACACGGCCGACGAGGACGCAGCGCTGGAAACCGAGTTGCGTGACAGCCCCAAGGAGATCGCCGAGCACCTGATGCTCGTGGACCTGCTGCGCCACGACCTGGGCCGGGTGTCGGCCCCCGGCAGCGTGACGGTCCCCGAACTGATGCTGGTCGAGCGCTACAGCCATGTCATGCATCTGGTCTCGGAGGTGCGGGGCCGGGCGGCGGACCAGCTCACGCTGCCGCAGGTGGTGGCCGCCACCTTCCCCGGCGGCACCATTACGGGCGCACCGAAGGAACGGGTGATGCAGGCCATCTATGACCATGAGCCGGGGCCACGCGGCTGGTATACCGGCGGGGTGGGCATTGTCAGCGGAGCGCGGGTGGACCTCAACATCCTGATCCGCACGGCGGCCTTTACCCGCGCCGGGGCGGGGCCGCAGGACTGGACGGTGGAGGTCCGCGCCGGCGGCGGCACGGTCATCGACGCGGACCCGGCCCACGAGGCCCGTGAGACGGTCCACAAGGCCCAGGCCCTGCTGAGCGTGCTGGCCGGCGCGGCCGGACGCCCCCCCCGGCCACCGGCGCCGCCCACGCCGGGGAGTTTCTGGTCCCCGCCTACCCCGCCCGGCACCCCGGGGACCGGGCTACGGGTGCATCTGCTCGACAACCGCGACTCGTTCACCTGGAATCTGGTGCATGACCTGCGGGCCCTGGGCGCGGCGGTGGAGGTCTATGCGCCCGGTCAGGCGGACGCGCTGCTGCGGCACGCGCCGGACGCCGTCCTGACCGGACCGGGACCAGGAACTCCGGACACCGCGGGCGACCTGCTGCAGGTCACGCGCGAGTGCCTGAGCGGGGGCGTGCCGCTGCTGGGCGTGTGCCTGGGACATCAGGCGCTGGGACAGGTTCTGGGCGGCCGGGTGGAACGCGCCGCACCGGTTCATGGCCGTCCGGAACGTGTGCGCCATGCCGGGACCGGTCTGTTTCAGGACGTGCCGCCCGGGGCGCCGTTCGGGCGCTACCACTCGCTGGTGGTGCGCGGCCTGCCCGCCGGCCACGCCAGCGCGTGGGGCGCGGGCGGCGAGGTCATGGCCCTGGGCGCGCCCGACCGCCCCGCGTGGGGCGTGCAGTTTCACCCCGAGAGCGTGCTGAGTCCGGCTGGCCGTCTGCTGCTGGGCAACTGGCTGCGCCTGAGCCGGGACTGGAGCTCCGGGCACCGCAGCGCGGAGGTGCGCCGGTGAAACCCCTGCCCCCCCACCTCGATGCTCCGGCATGGCTGCACGGGGCCACGGCCTTTACCACCGTCCGCACCCACCGCGGCGCGGCGCGGCTGTGGCCGCAGCATCTGGCGCGGCTGCGGGCCACCTGCGCCTTTCTGGACCTACCCGGTCCAGACCCCGCGCTGCCTCCGCTGGAGCCGTGGTCCTGGGGCCTGCTGCGCGTCACGGTGGCCGGAGGCGGCACCTTCTGGTCCCACCGCCCGTTGCAGCCGGGCCCACGGCCCGCCGGAGGAGTGAACGTCCGCCTGACCGGGGTGCGGGTGCATCCGCAGCTCGCGGCGCACAAGACCGGCAACTACCTGCCCTCCCGGCTCGCGGCGCGGCAGAGCGGAGACGCCTTTGAGGGCTGGCTGCGCGGCGAGGACGACACCCTTGCCGACGGCACCCGGACCTCCCCGTTGCTGGAACTGGACGGCACGCTGGTGCTGCCGGCCGGCGGCCTGCCGGGTGTGACGCGCGCCGCTTTCGTGCAGGGGCTTGGAGTGGCGGACCGGGCGACCGAGCGCCCCGTCCTGCTGGCCGAGCTGAGCCGTGTCACCCGGGCATGGGTGTGCGGCAGCGGTGTGGGCGTCGTACCGGTTCGCCGGATCATGGGCGAGGACTGGACCCGGGACCTGAAGGTATCGTGGCCCGAGACAGAGGCTCCCGCGCTGGTGTGGCCGGACGACCCCACCCGGACACAAGCAAACCCCTAAAGATCACTGACGCCGGACTTCCTGTGAGGAAATCCGGCGCCTTGGCGATCTATAAAATCAGAGAGGCCGGGCCGTCCACCCGGGTACGGGTCTAGTGGCCGTCCTGCCCGAGCCGCTCGCTCTGCAGGCGCCCGCGTCCGCTGACCTCATCGAGCTTGACCGCACCGTGGCGGCGCATCAGGCTCAGGGCCTCGTCGGCACGGGCACTGTTGGGGTCACGGGCGATCACGATCACGTGGCCGCTCTTGAGGCTCGCGTTGAACTTCTCGGCCTGCACCGCCGGCACGCCCATGCGCCGCAACAGCTGAACGTAGTCGCCGTGGTCACTGCCGGCGAGCGCGCCGAACAGGCCGCCCAACGCCAGCCCCCCGATGAAGCCGAACAGCACGCCGTACAGCCCGCCCACCTGATAGATGCGCGTGACCGGGAACAGCAGCAGCAGCAGCCAGATGGGCACGGTCAGGGCCACCCCGGCCAGGGCGCCCACAAGCGCTCCGCGAATCACGCTGGCCGAACCGGCGGGCGCGCCCGCTTCCGGGCTGATGCCGGTGGACTGGGCCAGGTCATCCTCGGCAATGGCGTCATTGAGGGCAAATCCAAGGTGATCACGGTCAAAACCACGGGCCTTGAGGGCCTCCAGGACCACTTGGGCCTGTTTCGGCTCGCGGAAGAGGGCAACGACGCTTTCCATACCCTGTTTTTTACCATGAGAACGCGCCCCCTGGGGAGGGACAAGCGCCTGAAATCCTTTACCTCCCGCCCGGCCGGTCCGCGCCCCAGCGCTGCAGGGCAGGTTCCAGGCGGCCTAATACCCCTGCCGCCTGTGCCCGCGCGCCTCACCCGCCGGGGGTGGGGCCCCTTGCGCGCTGCGGTACGTTTTGCCCCCCCACCCTTCCCTATACTGCGGGGCATGACCGGTGTCGTGGCGCTCAGCACTCCTGATCTGGCCTTTGAGGGCCGTCTGCGGGAGGTGCTGCGGTCCCGGGTGGAATTCATTGAACTGATCGGTGAGGACCTGATCGCGGCGGGAGGCAAACGGACCCGTCCGCTGCTCACCTTCCTGACCGCGCAGCTGCTCGGCGCCGGACCCGGGCAGCCGGGGTGGGCCGACGTGGTGGACCTCGCGGTGTGCGTGGAGCTGCTGCACTCGGCCTCCCTGCTGCACGACGACCTGATCGATGACGCCGACACCCGCCGCGGCCAGCAGGCGGCCTTCCGGCGCTTCGGCAACGTGGTCAGCGTAATGAGCGGCGATTTCATGCTCGCCCGGCTGCTCACCCTGCTCTCGGGCATGAGCGGGGGCGCGGCGCTCACACGGGCCTTCGGCGAGACCGCCAGCGTGGTCTGCGAGGGCGAGGTCCTGCAATTTCAGGTCGCCGCATACCAGGACTACGCGCTGGACCACTACCTCAATGTGATTCACGGCAAGACCGCCGCGCTGACTGAGCTCGCGGCCAGTGCGCCCGCCACCCTGCTGGGCGCAGGCGCGGCGCAGCGGGACGCCCTGCAGGTCTTCGGGCGCGAATACGGCCTGGCCTTTCAGATGCAAGACGATCTGCTGGACCTGGCCGGGGAGGAAGCCGTGATCGGCAAGCCGGTGGGCGGCGACCTGCGCGAGGGCAAAGCGACGTATCCGTCCCTGCTGCTGCTGCAGGGACCGCACGCCGCAGAAGCCCGCGCCATTCTGGAGCGCCGCGCCGGGCAGGCGGGCGACGTGGAGCGGATGCGCGCCCTCGCCGCACAGACCGGCGCCTTTGAGGCGACCCGCCAGGAAATCCGCCGGCGGGCCGGGCTCGCGGTGGCCGCGCTGGAGCATTTCGCGCCCGGCGAAGCGCGCGGCGCTCTGGAAGATCTGGCTGCCCGGGAGATCGAGCGGGCGAGCTGACCCGCATCCCCCAGCGCCGTCCGGCAGACCGGGACGGCGCTTTTCATTTGTGAGGCACGCCGGCCCCCAGAATCCCCACCTGCAGCTGGAATCGCTTCAGGTTTTTCGCCCTGTCGGCGCGGCGTATGCGGGTTGACGCGGCTCCCGGGGCACGTTAGAACGGCACTCGGATTCAGCCTTCGCTGAAGGCGTGGCAACGCAGTTGTCTATGCGTGTATGCTCCGGAAAACACCTGTTTTCTCCGGTCCCCGACCGTGGGGCATCCCCATCCGGCGCACTTCCACTTCCTGACCATTCCCTACTTTCTCGACCATCTCGTTTTTCGCTATCTCGCACCAAGGAGACCCGTATGCGGGCATCAGGACTCAACTGGCAGGGCCTTATGGAGCAGCTTCAGCAGGCGCTGCCGCACTGCGACGTCACCGATCAGTCGCTGGCCTATTTCAAGTATCCCAAACGCACCGTCAGCCTGAATCTGCCCGTGCAGATGGACGACGGTCAGATCCGGGTCTTCCGGGGCTACCGCACCGTCCACAGCACCGCGCGCGGCCCGAGCATGGGCGGCCTGCGCCTGAAAACCGGCCTCAACGCCCACGAATGCGAGGTGCTCGCGGCCATCATGACCCTCAAGGCGGCGGTGGCCGATCTGCCGCTGGGCGGAGCCAAGGGCGGCGTGGACGTTGATCCCACCGGCCTCAGCGCGCACGAGGCCGAGGGACTGGTGCGGCGCTACACCTCCGAGATCGTCGACCTGATCGGCCCCCGCCAGGACATCCTGTCTCCCGACGTGGGCAGCGACGCGCAGATGATGGCGTGGATGATGGACACCTACAACCAGAACACCGACACCACCGTCAACGGCGTGGTGGTTGGCAAGCCGTTGCCGCTGGGCGGCAGCTACGGCAGCAAGGACGCGCGGGGGCGCAGCGCCGCCCTGATCACGGGCCGGGTGCTTCAGGAAGCCGGGCGCGACCTGCACCGCGCTCCGGTGGCCGTCTACGGCTTCGGCGATGTGGGCCGCAAGGCCGCGCAGACCCTGGCCGCGCAGGGGGCCATGGTGATTGCGGTGAGCGATCAGGACGGCGCGACCTTTGCCAGCGGTGGCCTGGACCTCGCCGCCCTGTCCGAGCACCGCGAGACGCTGGGCACCGTTCAGGGCTTTGCCACCGACATCTCGGTGGACGAACTGCTGGAACTGGACGTCGAGGTGCTGATGCTCGCGTACGACTACGGCGCGGTGAATGCCGGCAACGCCCACGCTGTTCGCGCCCGCTATCTGGTCGAGGCCACCAACCGCGCCGTGCTGCCCGAGGCCGAGCGTTTCCTGAAGAACCAGGGCGTGACCGTGCTGCCGGATCTGGTCGCCAGCCTGGGCGGCGTCGTCGTGAACTACCTGGAATGGGTGCAGGACGCGAACAACTTCTTCTGGACCGAAGAAGAGATCGAGGCGGCCATCGACGAGCGGGTGGACGCCGCCGTGGACACGGTGATGGCCTTTATGCGCGAGCACGACGTGGACATGCGCACCGCCGCCTACGCCGTGGCCCTCAACCGCCTGCACAACGCCACCGTGATGCGCGGGGTCTACCCGTGAGCGGGCGGCCCGCCCGGGGCCACGCCCCCCACCCCCTGCCCGCCCGCGTCTCCCACGCCACACCCGCCAAAGGAGCTTTCCTATGACCGCCACCCAGGACCCCGCCCAGCAGAAGAAATACGGCGCCCACGACATTCCCAGCTATCTGGACCCCAACAACATCGGGCCGTACGAGATCTATCTGGAGCAGGTCGAGCGGGTCACGCCGTACCTGGGCAAGCTCGCGTACTGGGTCGAGACCCTCAAGCGGCCCAAACGGATTCTGGTGGTGGACGTGCCGATTCATCTGGACGACGGCACGGTGGCGCACTTCGAGGGCTACCGCGTGCAGCACAACACCTCGCGCGGCCCGGCCAAGGGAGGCGTCCGCTTTCACCAGGACGTGACCCTCAGCGAGGTCATGGCGCTCTCGGCGTGGATGACGGTCAAGAACGCCGCCGTCAACCTGCCCTACGGCGGCGGCAAGGGCGGCGTGCGCATCGATCCCCGCAAGCACAGCACCGGAGAACTCGAGCGCCTGACCCGCCGCTACACCACTGAGATCGGCCTGATCATCGGACCGGAAAAGGACATTCCCGCGCCCGACGTGAACACCAATCCCCAGACCATGGCGTGGATGATGGACACCTATTCCATGAACGTGGGACGCACCTCCACCGGGGTCGTGACCGGCAAGCCCGTCAGCCTGGGCGGGTCCCTGGGCCGCGCCGACGCCACCGGACGTGGCGTGTTCGTGACCGGTGCGGAGGCCATGAGGAAGCTGGGCATGCCGATGGAAGGCGCCAGAATCGCCATTCAGGGCTTCGGCAACGTGGGTGAGGCCGCCGCGCGCATCTTCCACCAGCACGGCGCGAAAATCGTCGCCATTCAGGACGTGACCGGCACCGTCTACAGCGCAGCCGGCCTGGACCCGCACGCGGCCCTGGAGCACCTGCGCCGCACCGGCAAGATCACCGATCTGCCTGGAAGCGAGGAAATCGGGCGCGACGAGTTCTGGAGCGTGGACTGTGACGTGCTGGTCCCGGCCGCGCTGGAAAAGCAGATCACGCTGGAGAATGCCGACCGCATCAAGGCCCGCCTGATTGTGGAGGGAGCGAACGGCCCCACCATTCCCGCCGCCGACGACCTGCTCGCCGAGAAGGGCGTGACCATCGTGCCCGACGTGCTTGCCAATGCCGGGGGCGTGACGGTGAGCTACTTCGAGTGGGTGCAGGATTTCAGTTCGTTCTTCTGGACCGAGGACGAGATCAACCGGCGGCTTGACCGCGTCATGGGCGAGGCCTTCCTGAGCCTGTGGGAGGTCAAGGAGCAGCACGGCGTGACGCTGCGCACCGCCGTGTACATCGTGTCCTGCACGCGGGTGCTCGAGGCGCGGGCGCTGCGCGGTCTGTACCCATAAGGACCGCCCGCATGCGAGGGGGAGGGTCGGCGGCACAGGCCCGCCGACCCTCCCCCCTTGCCTTTCCGCCTCAGTACAGCTTGTCCAGCACGTCGTCCTTCATGACAAAGCTGTTGTCTTTGGTCGGAAACTGACCGCCGCGCACCTCGGCGGCGTAGGCGGCAATCGCCTCGCGCGCCACACGGCCCACCTCGGCGTAGCGCTTGGCGATCTTCTTCTCCTCGCCCTCGTAAACCCCCAGCAGATCGTGAGTGACGAGCACCTGACCGTCGCAGCCCCCGCCCGCCCCGATGCCGATGGTGGGAATGGTCAGCCGCTCGCTGATCAGCCGGGCCAGCCGCGCCGGGATGACCTCCAGCACCACCGCAAAGGCCCCGGCGGCTTCCAGGCCCAGCGCGCCGTCCAGGGTCGCGCGGGCGCTGCCGTCGTCCTTGCCCTGCACCTTCAGGCCGCCCTGGGCGGTCGCGGTCTGGGGCATCAGGCCGACGTGCCCCATCACCGGAACGCCGTTGCGGGTCAGGGTCTGCACCACGCTCAGGATTTCCGGCGAGGCCCCCTCCATCTTGATGGCGTCGGCCCCGGTCTCCTGAATGACGCGCACGGCGTTGCGCATGGCGTCCTGCACGCCGGTGTGGTAGGTGCCGAAGGGGAGGTCCACGACCATGAAGGTGTCGGGAGCGCCGCGCCGCACCGCGCGGGCGTGGTGGATCATGTCGCCCAGCGTGACAGGCGCGGTGCTGTCGTAGCCCAGCACCACGTTGCCCAGAGAGTCTCCCACCAGGATCAGGTCCACCCCGGCGGCCTCGGCGTGGCGGCCACCGGGGTAATCGTAGGCCGTGACCATCACCAGCGGGTGCGGCGGGTGCTGAAGTTCGGGAATGCTGCGCCTCATGGGGGCAGGGTAGCAGCCGCACGCCCCGAACTGCCCCGGCGCCTCTCCTCCCACATGGACGATGGGCCGGCGGTCACGGTCCAGTTCGGCCCGCCGGAGAATCTCGCGGGTCAGCAGGGGCACGGCGCCGCGGCCCCCGATCACGAAACCCAGCGCGGGTTGCAGCGGACTTTCCTCGGCCACCCTGCGTTCGTCTGCGCCCGTTGTTCGGCGCTGGCCCACAGCGCATCCCTGGAACAATGTGCTCAACCGTTGTGACCTATGCTCAGCCCATGCTGATTCTCGAAGGAACGTACCAAGTACAGCCAAACAAACGGCTGATGATTTGCGCCGGAGGAAAGACCCTGCCCACGGGCACGCTGGAAAGTGACATTGAAGCCCTGCAGCGCGTGTGCCGGGACAAGGGGCGCTGCGACGTGCAGATCAATACCCAGCACGGCATCATGCACGGCGTCCTGATCGAGAAAAAGCCCTACAAATTCAGCGCTTGGCATTATGAAGGCCATCTGGCCTTCCCCGCCAAGTCCTGAACCGCTGAGGGTGCAGATCGGCCGCGAGGTGTGCAGCACGTCATGATCCAGCCCCGTGGTCCCGCGCAGCCGCAAGGTCCCGGGAAATCAGAACACGCCGCCCCGTCCCGAACTATCGGAGACGGGGCGGCGTTTGAAGCGGCGTGCCGGAGGAGGCCCGGCCCTAACCCCGGGTCACCACCTCACCCCAGCGCCCCAGCACCAGGTAGATGATCCAACCCGTGACCGCCACATACAGCCACACCGGCACGGTCCAGCGCACCCAGGCGCGATGACGGTTGAAGAAGGGGCGGGCGGCCGGGGCATCGATGTTGTTCAGGGTTCCGGCGTTCCTTAAACCCTTCCAGGCATTCCACAGCGCGACCAGTGCCAACGGCAGGTTGGCGGCCGCCAGGATGATGTGGCTGATCAGCAGGACGAAGTACGGGCCGCGCCACGCCTCCGGCCCCGCGAAGCGCTTCTCGTAGCCCAGGCCCAGGCGGGTGAGGTACAGCACCAGAAAGATGGTGGCCAGCGCACTGGCGGTCAGCATGGCGCGCATGTGCCACTCGCGGTTGCCGCTGCGGATGAAATACACGCCCACGCACAGGGCAATGCCGCTCAGGACAATGGTGATCACTGCCCACTGGTTGATGGTTTCGGCCATATCGCCCGCAGTGTAGGGGGCGGGCGGGGGGCGCATGGCCCGCCTGCGCCTATGCGCCCGCGGCGCTCGGTGACGGGGGGACAATCTTCTGCCCGGTGTGCCCGTTAGAATGCGACGTTAATCGCTGCCGGCGCGTGGAATGCCCACGACGACCGCTGCGGCAAGGGAAGGTGGAGATGAGTGGAACGCTGACGGCCCGGCAGGCGCTGCCCAGCGCGTGGCTGCCCCGGCTGGCCTGGGGAGCGCTGGCCTACAACGTGGCGGTGATCCTGTGGGGCGCGGTGGTGCGCCTCACCGGGGCCGGAGCCGGGTGCGGGGACCACTGGCCGCTGTGCAACGGGGTGGTGGTGCCCCAGAGTCCCACGCTGCACACCATCATCGAGTTCAGCCACCGCCTGACCAGCGGGGTCAGCGGTCTGCTGGCCCTGGGTCTGGTCGCCCTGGCTTTCTCGGTCACGCGCCCCGGCCATCCGGCCCGCTTTGGGGCCGTCCTCAGCCTGGGCCTGATCATTCTGGAAGGGCTGGTCGGCGGCGTCCAGGTGCTGCTCGGACTGACCGCGCAGAGCACCGACCCGGCACGCGGCTTCGTGCAGGGCATACATCTGGCGAACACCTTCGCGCTGCTCGGCGCCCTGCTGCTCACCGCGCTGTGGGCCTCGGGTGGGCCGGCGCTGCGGCTGCGCGGTCAGGGTCAGGCCGGGCTGTGGAGTTCGGTGGGTCTGGGGCTGCTGCTCGTGCTGGGCATGGCAGGCGCGGTCACGGCGCTGGGCGACCTGCTGTTCCTGCCCGCCGACGGCACCCCGCTGGACACGGTGCGGCGCGACTACGCGGCCACCGCCAGCGTGATCGAGAACCTGCGGGTCGTGCACCCTATGCTCGCCGTCCTCACCAGCGCCTTTCTGGTATGGCTGGGCGTGTTCCTGCGCCGCGAACGGCCCTCGGCCGGTGTCACGCGCTGGAGCGTGGTCCTGTGGGGCATGCTCGCGCTGCAGATGGTGGCCGGGTTTGCCAACGTGGCCCTCAAGGCCCCGGCGTGGATGCAGCTCACCCATCTGCTGCTCGCGTGCGGACTGTGGCTCACCACCGTCTTGCTGTGCTACCACGCCCTGACCGGCCTGCGGACCGCGCGCCCTGCCAGCATCAACGGAGTCCAGGCATGACCACAACCCCCCTGAAAGGTACCGTGGCCCGCGCCACCTGGCGCGACTACCTCTCGCTGACCAAACCCAAGGTCATCTCGCTGCTGCTGTGGACCACCCTGACGGCCATGTTCATGGCGGCGCGCGGCTGGCCGGGGCTGTGGCTGCTGCTGGTGGTGGGCGTGGCCGGTTACATGTCGGCCGGCTCGGCGGGCGTCTTCAACATGATCATCGACCGCGACATCGACCACAAGATGGCCCGCACCGCCCAGCGCCCCACCACCAGCGGGCTGATCGGCACCCGTGAGGCCGCCCTCTTCGGCGGCACGCTGCAGGTCCTGTCGTTCATCATGCTGTGGATCTGGGGCTCGCCGCTGGCCGCGTGGCTGAGTCTGGCGGGCTTCCTGACCTACGTGGTCGTGTACACGCAGCTGCTCAAGCGCCACACCTGGCACAACATCGTGCTCGGCGGGGCCGCCGGATGCTTTCCGCCGCTGGTCGGCTGGGCCGCCGTGACCGGCGACCTGAACCTGTTCGCGTGGTTCCTGTTCGCGATCATCTTCTTCTGGACCCCGGTGCACTTCTGGGCGCTGGCGCTGATGATCAAAGACGAGTACCGCGAGGTCGGCATTCCCATGCTGCCGGTGGTTCACGGCGACAAGCTGACGGTCGTGCAGATCGGGCTGTACGCCATCTACACGGTGGTGCTGTCGGTCATGCCGGTCTTCTTCCGCGAGGTCGGCGCAATCTATTTCGTCAGTGCGGCGGCGCTGGGCGGCTGGCTGCTCGTGCTGTCGTGGCGGCTGTACCGCCACATCTTCGCCGGCAACAAGATCGAGCGCCGGGTGGCCGTGCCCCTGTACCTGTACTCGATGCTGTACCTCGCCCTGCTGTTCGTGATGGCGGCGGTGGACCGCATCGTCTTTGCCCACCTGGGCTGAACGCCGCCTGGTCCGGGTTCGGTGAACCGACCGTGAACGGCACGCCGCCCGGCCTCCAAATTCGCCATGGTGCCGTCCATCAGGACACTTGCCTGACCCTCATCTGCTGAGATGGGGGTCATGTCTAACCGTTCGGTAGGGCACCGGCACAGGAAGGCGCGGTGAGGGCCGGCAAGCCGCGCAAATCGCCGCGTCACGGATTAAACTGAAGCCGAGAAGAAAGGAGCGAAGTTGAATACCATGAACCGTCACAGCGGCCAGCGTCTGCACGCCAGAGAGCGACTCCGGCGAGCGCTGACCATGGCCACCGCCGCCGGCCTCGGCACGGCTCTGCTCAGCGGCTGCGGATCGCAGCAGTTCATCACCATGGGGGATCTGGCCTCCGACTACAACAAGGAAATTTTCTGGATGAGCATCTGGGCCATCGCCCTGTCCATCCTGATCTTCGTGGGCGTGTCGTACGCCCTGTTCTACACGGTGGGCAGGTTCCGTGAGGACCGCAACGACGCCGCGCCGCAACAGTTCCACGGCAACAACCGGCTGGAAACCTGGCTGGTGGTCGTGCCGGTCATCATCGTGATGGTGCTGAGCGTGCTCACGGTGCGCAGCATGGCGATCCTCAACCCCGTGCCGGCCGAGGCGACCAAGATCGACGTGCTGGGCCGCCAGTTCTGGTGGAACTTTGCGTACCCGGAAACCAAGGCGGACGCGGGCGGCAACGTGACCAACGGCAACGAGATGATCATGCCCATCGGCGAGCAGGTCGCGCTGACCATCACCAGCGGAGACGTGATCCACGGCTTCTGGGCGCCCAACATCGGCGGCCAGCGCGCCGCCATGCCTGCGACCCTCAGAAGCTGGAACGTCGACATCAACCGCGCGGGCGTGTATCAGGGCAACTGCACCCAGCTGTGCGGAGCCAGCCACGCCAACATGCGCTACAAGGTGGTGGCCTTGGAACCCGAGCGTTATGCCAGCTTCCTGGCCGCCGCCAAGGCCTACCGCGCTCCGGAACCTGCTGCGGGCAGCGCCGAGGCCCGCGGGTACGCCCTGTTCATGCAGGGCAAGCCGGAAACCGGCGCGCTGGCCTGCGCCGCGTGCCACCGCGTTCAGGGCACCCCGGCGGCTGGCGTGGCCGGGCCCGACCTCAGCTTCTTCGGCACCCGCCGGACGCTGGGCGCGGGCATGTGGGAGTTCATGGAGCCGGAAAATCACTGGGAAACGCCGCGCGCCCGCGAGATCCTGCACGAGTGGATCAAGCACAGCCCGCTGGTCAAGCCCGGCAGCCTGATGCCCACCTACGACGGCAGTGAATACCGTGCGAACGGCAAACTGGTGAAGGGCGGCATCCTGACCGACGCCGAGCTTGATGACGTGGCCGCCTACCTGCGCAGCCTGAAGCTGCCGGAAGAGGCCAACTACTGGAGCGGTACGCCGGTCTTCGGCAGCCAGAACACCACGGGAGGAACGCAGTGACCATTCACGCTCCACAACAGCTGCCTGAAACCCACAGCACCCGGCCCAGTGCCTGGGAGGTCCTCAAGGACTACATGATGACCACCGATCACAAGAAGATCGGCACGCTGTACATCGTGACCAGTCTGATCGGATTTGCCCTGGCGGGCCTGCTCGCCGTCGCCCTGCGCCTTCAGCTCGCGGTGCCGGACAACACCTTTCTGGTGGGCAACACCTACAACCAGGTCCTGACCCTGCACGCCGCGCTGATGATCTTCTTCTTCCTGATTCCGATCGGCCTGTTCGGCTTCGGGAACTGGTTCCTGCCGCTGCAGCTGGGCGTGCGCGACGTGGCGCTGCCGCGCGTGAACACCTTTGCGGTGTGGCTGTTCATCTTCAGCCTGATTCTGGTCATCACCGGCCTTGCCAACGGCGGGGCCCCCGGCGTCGGCTGGACCTTCTACTACCCCCTCTCGGTGGACGCCAACCAGACCGGCGTGTCTGTGCTGATGGTCGCCCTGACCCTCAACGGCATCGCCTCGCTGCTGGGCAGCGCCAACTTTGCGGCCACCGTCGTCAACATGCGTGCCCCCGGCATGAGCCTGTGGAAGATGCCCATCTTCTGCTGGGCGATCTTCTCCACCTCCATCCTGCAGCTGATCTCGCTGGGCGGCCTGACGGCGGCGGCGCTGGTCACCTATCTGGAAATCAAGCTGGGCCTGAGCATGTTCAACCCCGGCATCGGCGGCGTGCCGGTGCTGTTCCAGCAGTTCTTCTGGTTCTACTCGCACCCCGCCGTGTACGTGATGCTGCTGCCCTACCTAGGCATTGGCGCCGAGATCGCCTCGACCATGGCGCGCAAACCGCTGTTCGGTTACCGCGTGATGGTGTACTCGCTGCTGGGCATCGTGCTCGTCAGCCTGCTCGTGTGGGTCCACCACATGTTCGCCGTCGGCCTGCCCGAGTCGTGGCAGATCGCCTTCATGATCGCCACCCTGATTGTGGCCGTGCCCACCGGGGTCAAGATCTTCAACCTGATCGGCACGCTGTGGGGCGGGCGGATCATCATGAAATCGCCCACCTACTGGCTGGTCGGCTTCATCTTTAACTTCCTGATCGGCGGCATCACCGGCGTCTCGCTGGGCATGATTCCCTTCGACTATCAGGTCACCATGTCGTACTACGTCGTGGCACACTTTCACAACGTGATGATGTTCGGCACCGCCTTCCTGGCGATGGGCGGCCTGTACTACTGGTGGCCCAAGATGACCGGGCGCTTCATGGACGAAAAGCTGGGCCTGTGGCACTTCTGGCTGTTCATGATCGGCTCGTGGATGACCTTCCTGCCGCAGTACATCCTGGGTCTGCTGGGCATGCCCCGGCGCTACTACACCTACCCGGCCGGCAACTTCGCGTGGACCGAGCTGAACTTCGTCTCCACCCTAGGCGCCCTGACCCTGCTTGCCGGCGGCCTGGTGTGGGCGTGGAACATGTACAAGACCGCCCAGCAGCCGGCGACCGCCTCGCCCAATCCCTGGGGCGGCTTCACGCTGGAATGGACGGCGGCCAGCCCCCCGGCGGCCTACAACTTCGCCCACGACTTCCCCAAGACCTTCCCCACCGAGCGCCCGCTGTACGACTGGGAGAAGAACGGCGACACCCTGACCCCGGTGGACCCCAAGACCATCCACCTGCCGCAGGACAGCATCTGGCCCTTCGTGACCGCGGTCGGCCTGCTGCTGATGGGCTACGGCCTGAGCTTCGGGTGGTTTACCAACTACACGCCGGCCGGCGGCCTGAAGGCGTTCTTTGACGCCACGCCCGGCCACGTGTTTGCCAGCCTGGTGCTGTATGCGAGCATTCCGGTGTTCCTGTGGGGCCTGTTCAAGTGGGCCGGAACGCGCGAATACGCCGTGCCGGTGGACCACCATCACCTGACCAAGTACGACAACGGCTTCATGGGCATGGCGTGGTTCATCATCTCGGAAGTCGGTCTGTTCGGCGTGCTGATCGCCGGGTACGTGTACCTGCGCGTCACGGGTCTGGCCGAGCCGCCCGCGCTGCGTCCCAACGTGTGGCTCGCCGCGCTGAACACCCTGATCCTGGTCAGCAGCTCGTTCGTGATTCACCGCGCCGAGCAGGACAACCACCACGGCAAGCTCACCCGCTTCCGTCTGGGTCTGTTCATTACCCTGCTGCTGGGCGCCCTGTTCATGTTGTTCCAGGTGTACGAGTTCTCGCTGTTCGGCCAGGAAAGTGACTGGAGACAGAACCTGTGGCAGTCGTGCTTCTTCACCATCGTTGGCCTGCACGGTCTGCACATCCTGATCGGCGGCACCGGCGTGGCCCTGCCGTACTACCAGGCCATGACCGGCAAGATGGACAAGCACAACCACGGGTCCATCACGCCCGCCAGCTTGTACTGGCACCTGGTGGACGTGGTGTGGCTGCTGATCGTGGCGATCTTCTACGCCTGGTAAAGCACACCGGCTTCAGAAGTTCAGAGCGGGAGGGGACGCCGATTGCGCGTCCCCTCCCGCCTTTCTGTTTGCCCGGGTGCGCCGTGACCCCGAGTGGCGGGGGACCGGGGGACATGGTGCCCGGCCGCCCTGCTCTAGCCTGCCCGCATGAAGTGGTTGACAGCGGCTTTGCTGGTGGTGGCGGCGATTCTGGGGGGCCTGCTGTATGTCCGGCAGGCCAGCCCCACGGTGACGGGCGGTTTGGCGCTGGACAGCCCACTCACCCTGCCTGCCCTGAAACTGACCGATGACCGGGGGCAGACAACCACACTCGCCGATTCGGACGGCCGGCTGCGGCTGGTGTTCTACGGCTTCGTGCGCTGCCCGGATGTGTGCCCGCCGACCCTGGCGAGCCTGAAAAACAGCTACGACACCCTCACGCCCGAACAGCGGCGGCAGATGCAGGTGCAGTTCATCACGGTGGACCCTGCCTTCGACACCCCCGCGGTCATGCGCGCCTACCTCGACCGCTTTGATCCCGCCTTTACCGGCCTGACCGGTCCGGCCGCCACCATTGACGAAGCGGCCCGGACCATGTTCGTGACCAACGTTCCTCCCCAGCCCATCATGACCATGGACCACAGCGCCCACACCGCTCCCTCCGCCGGGTCGGGGGCCGACAACGCCGCAGCGGTGGGCGCAGGCGCGGATGAGGCCGCCCGCATTCACGGCGATCAGGTCAGTGTGGTGGATGCCCAGGGCCGCTTCGTCCGGGTCTACAGCAACGGCGAGGTCATCGGCGGTGAGTTGCAGCGCGACCTGCCGGGCCTGATCCGGACCTATGGCGGCGCCGGTTGAGTCCCGCGCTCCGTTTCTTTTCCCGAAGAATCAGCATGTATTTCGGAAATAGCGTAATATAAACGGCATGACCGAACCGCTCGACGCCGCCCTGCGTCCCAAAACCCTGGCCGAGTATGTCGGGCAGGAAAAGCTCAAGGACAAGTTCGGGGTGTACCTGCAGGCTGCCCGGGGCCGCCGCGAGGCGCTGGATCACACCCTGCTGTTCGGGCCTCCAGGCCTGGGCAAGACCACGCTGGCACACATCATCGCCGCCGAACTGGGCGTGAACATCCGCGTGACCTCTGGCCCGGCCATCGAGAAGCCCGGGGACCTCGCCGCCATTCTGACGAACAGTCTGGAAGAAGGCGACGTGCTGTTCATTGACGAGATTCACCGCCTGGGCCGCGTGGCCGAGGAACACCTGTATCCGGCCATGGAGGATTTCAAGCTGGACATCGTGCTCGGCCAGGGACCGGCGGCGCGGACCATCGAGCTGCCGCTGCCGCGCTTCACGCTGGTGGGCGCAACGACCCGGCCCGGCCTGATCTCCGCTCCCATGAGAAGCCGGTTTGGCATCATCGAACACCTGGAGTACTACACGGCCGAGGAAATCGCCACCAACCTGCTGCGCGACGCCCGCCTGCTGGGTTTCGGGCTGGAGGAGAACGCCGCGCTGGAAATCGGGGCGCGCAGCCGCGGCACCATGCGCATTGCCAAGAGACTGCTGCGCCGGGTGCGCGATTACGCCGAGGTCGCTGGAGAAAGCGTCATCGAGCTGGAGCGGGCCTACAGCGCGCTGGACAAGCTGGGCCTGGACTCGGCTGGTCTGGACGACCGTGACAAGAAGTACCTGGAAACCCTGATCCACCGTTTTGCGGGCGGTCCGGTGGGGGTAGACACCCTGGCCACCGCCATTTCCGAGGACGCCCTGACCCTGGAAGACGTGTACGAGCCCTACCTGATCCAGCTGGGGTTCATCAAACGCACCCCGCGTGGCCGGGTCGCCACCGCCCACGCCTATGACCACCTGGGCTTGCCGGTGGGCGGCGCGGACGGGGAGCTGGGGCTGTACACCAACTGACGCGCCGCTGTGTACGGCACGGACCGTCACAGATTCTTGCCCCTCCTCTACACTTGTCGGTATGAGCGGCGTTCAGATTCAGGTCTTTGGCCTCAAGAAAAGTGCAGCCACCCGCGCTGCCGAGCGGTTCTTCAAGGAGCGCGGGGTCAAGATTCATTTTGTGGATCTGACGCAACGCCCCATCGCCCGGGGTGAACTGACCCGCTTCGTGCAGAAGTTCGGCCTGAACGCCCTGCTGGATCTGGAGGGCAAGGCCTACGAGCGCAGCAACCTCGCGTACCTGCGGACCACCGAGGAAGGAGTGATTTCCAAGGTGGTCGAAACCCCCGAGCTGCTGCGGCTGCCCCTGGTCCGCGGCGGCAAGGTGCTGACGGTGGGCGAGGACCTTGCCGGCTGGAAAACCATGCTGGAACAGGCCTGACCGGTGTCCCCACTGCCTGAACTGGAAACGCGCCCCTGGGGCCGGTTGCCCGGCGGACCGGACGTTTCCCTCTTCACCCTGCGCACGCCGGGCGGCCTGAGCGTCCGCCTAGGCGAGTACGGCGCGCGCCTGCTGCGGGTGCAGGCCCCGGACCGCCACGGCGCGCTGGGCGACGTGCTGCTCGGTCACCCCGACCTCGCGCCGTACCTGCACGAGCCGGAGGCCCGTTACTTTGGAGCGCTGATCGGGCGGGTCGCCAACCGCATCGCACACGGCACCTTCACACTGGGCGGCGCGGCGCACCGGCTGGCGCGCAACGATCCGCCCCATCACCTGCACGGCGGCCCCGGCGGTTTCCATGCCGTGCGCTGGGTGGGTACACCCTTTTCGGGGAACGGGGAGCGCGGCGTGGAGTTCCGCCGTCTCAGCCCGGACGGCGAGGAAGGCTATCCGGGGGCGCTGCAGGTCACTGCGCGCTACACCCTGACGGACGCCGGCGTACTGGCGTTTGAGGCGTGGGCCACCACGGACCGCCTGACCCCGGTGAACCTCACCACCCACGCCTACTGGAATCTGGCCGACGGCGGCGCGGGCGGCGTGCTGGGCCACACCCTGCAACTGAACAGCGCCCGGTTTCTGGCAGTGGACGGAGGCGGCATCCCTGAGGCCGTGGCCGACGCCGCGGGCACCCCCTTCGACTTCCAGATGGCCCGGGCGCTGGGAAAGGGCATCGAGGCCGACCACCCGCAGCTGCGGCAAGCCGGCGGCTACGACCACCACTTTCTGCTGCCCGGGGCCCCGGCGGACGCTCCCCTGCGCTGGGCCGCGACCCTGCACGATCCGGCCAGTGGCCGCCGCGTGGAGGTCTCGACCACCGAACCCGGCCTGCAGGTGTACACCGGCAACGTGATGGACGGCAGTTTCGTGGGCTGGAACGCCGCGTGCTACGGACAGCACTCAGCGGTGTGTCTGGAACCCCAGCAAGCCCCCGACTCGGTCAATCAGCCCGTGCTGGACGACATCATCTTGCACCCGGGCCAGACATACCACACCCGGACCGAGTGGCGGTTCTCGGCGCAGTAGGCGGTCCCCACAACCCGGCCAGACCCCCTGTCCACGCTTGACACCGCCAGGGTTACCGGTAACTATAAGGGCAGTTCTGCCGCTGTCTCTGTGTTGTCGGCCCCCAGGGGGCCGGCCTTCCCCTCTGCTGCGCCGGGAAGGGGAGCACACGCCCTTTCCCCTCTCCCCACACCACAGGAGCGTACCCCATGCCCGTGACCCTGCAGGACATCGCCGCGCAGGCGGGAGTGAGCAAGATGACCGTGAGCAAGGTGCTCAACGGGCAGCCGGGCATCAGCGAGGCGACCCGGGCGCGGGTGCTGACCACCGCGCAGAAGCTGGGCTACCGCGCCAATGCCGCCGCCCGCACCCTGGCGACCGGGCGCAGCGACACCCTGGGCGTGCTCGTGCCCAGCCTGGGGACCCAGTACGTCTCGGAAGTGGTGCGCGGGGCCGATCACGCCGCCACGGCGCTGGGGCTGGACCTGCTGATCTCGACCACCCAGGAGCGGCCCGGGCGCGAGGGCCACAATGTCTCGCGCCTGAGCGGCGGGCTGGTGGACGCGCTGCTGATCGTGCTGCCCTACGCCCTGCACGACTACGCCCCGGCCCTGCTCGACGCCTCGCTGCCGGTGGTGGTGGTGGGCAACGAATCGCCGGGGCAGCCGCTGGCGCTGGTGGACACCGACCACATGGCCGGGGCGCGCTTAGCCGCCGGACACCTGCTGGACCTGGGCCACCGCCGCATCGCCTTCGTCACGGGACGCCCGGACGTGCAGGCGAGCGCCGAGCGCCTGCGCGGGTACGGGGAGGCGCTGCGCGGCGCCGGCCTGCCCGTGGACGAACGCCTGATTGTGGACGGCGATTACACCCAGCCGGGCGGATTCCACGCCACACGCACGCTGCTGGCGCGGCTGGACGCGGGCGGCCTGCCGCTGCCGACGGCCGTCTTCGCCGCCAACGACGTCTCGGCCTTCGGAGTGATCGAGGCGCTGCGCGACCACGGCCTGCGCGTGCCCGGCGACGTGTCGGTGATCGGCTTCGACGACATTCCGCAGGCCAGTCAGGTCCATCCGCCGCTCACCACCGTGCGTCAGCCGCTGCCCGAGATGGGAGAGGTCGCCGCCCGCATGCTGATCGCGCGGCTACGCGGCGGCCCGGCCCCGCCGCCGCGCACGGTGCTGCCGCCCACACTGGTTCTGCGCGCGAGCACCGCGCCGCGCCGTCCGCACTGACTGTTCCCCACTCTGGAGGT
This sequence comes from Deinococcus aerophilus, assembly GCF_014647075.1. NCBI lineage: Bacteria > Thermotogati > Deinococcota > Deinococci > Deinococcales > Deinococcaceae > Deinococcus > Deinococcus aerophilus. Next base: position 33,064 of record NZ_BMOM01000020.1, read on the forward strand.
CCACCATGACGAACGCTGCCCATGACGTCCTCTCCCCCACCCCCGACGACCGCTTCACCTTCGGCCTGTGGACCGTCGGTCAGACCGGACGCGACCCCTTCGGCGAGCCGACGCGCGCCGCGCTGAGCGCTCCCTACCTCGTGCGCCAGCTGGCCGGTCTGGGCGCCTACGGCGTCAACCTGCACGACAACGATCTGGTGCCCATCGACGCCACGGCCCGGCAGCGCGACCACCTGGTGCGCGACTTTCAGCAGGCCCTGAACGACACCGGCCTGAAGGTGCCGATGGCGACCACCAACCTGTTCAGCGACCCCGCCTTCAAGGACGGCGCCTTTACCAGCGCCGACGCGCGGGTGCGGGCCTATGCGCTGCAAAAGACCATGCACAGCATGGACCTCGGCCACGAACTGGGTGCCGAAACCTATGTGTTCTGGGGCGGGCGCGAGGGCAGCGAGGTGGACGCCGGAGGCAAGCTGCTCGACGCTCTGGCGTGGTTCCGCGACAGCCTGAATTTTCTGGCCGCCTACAGCGAGGCGCAGGGCTACGGCTACCGCTTTGCGCTGGAACCCAAGCCCAACGAGCCGCGCGGAGACATCTTCTTTCCTACGGCGGGCAGCATGCTCGGCTTCATTCCCACGCTGGAGCGCCCGGACCTCTTCGGCGTCAACCCCGAGTTCGCCCACGACACCATGGCGGGCCTGAACTTCACGCACGCGGTCGCGCAGATCATCGATGCGGGCAAGCTGTTCCACATCGACCTCAACGACCAGAAGATGGGCCGCTTCGACCAGGACCTGCGCTTTGGGGCCGAGAACATCAAGACCGCCTTCTTTCTGGTCAAGCTGCTGGAAGACAGCGGCTACGGCGGTCCCCGGCACTTTGACGCCCACGCCCTGCGCACCGAGGACGAGGCCGGTGTGTGGGCCTTTGCGCGCGGCTGCATGCGCACCTACCTGCTCCTGAAGGAGAAGGTGCGGAAGTTCAACGAGGACCCCGAAATTCAGGCGGCACTGGCAGCCTACCGGGTGGAAGACGCCGAACTCGCCGAACTGACCGGCCGCTTCAGTCCGGAACGGGCCCGGGCGCTGAAGGAACGGGCCTTTGACCGCGAAGCGCTGGGGCGGCGCGGGCCGGGGCTGGAACAGCTCGACCAGCTCACCATGGAGCTGCTGCTGGGCGTACGCGGATGAGCGGGCCGGTCACGCTGGGCGTGGACCTGGGCACCAGCGGCGTGAAGGTGGTCGCGCTGAACGCGGGCGGCAGGGTTGTGGCGCACGCCAGCCGCAGCTACCCGCTGCTCACCCCCCGCCCCGGCTGGACCGAGCAGCGCCCCGCAGACTGGGTGGCGGGGGCGGTCGACGCCCTGCGGGAGGTGGCCGCTCAGCTGACAGAGGGCGGCCACACGCCGCTGGCCCTGGGCCTGAGCGGGCAGATGCACGGAGCGGTCTTTCTGGACGCACGCGGCGACGTGCTGCGCCCCGCGCCGCTGTGGAACGACCAGCGCACCGGCGAGGCGGTGGACGAGATCGAGCGCGCCGTGCCCCGCCCCGACCTGATCGCCCGCACCGGCAACCGCGCCGTGACCGGGTTTCAGCTGCCCAAGGTGCTGTGGCTGCGGCGCGAGGAACCGCAGGTGTTCGCCCGCCTCGCGCGGGTGCTGCTGCCCAAGGATTACCTGGGGTTCGTGCTGACCGGCGTGATGGCCACCGAGCCGTCGGACGCCTCGGGGGTCGGGGCCCTGAACCTGGCCGGCAAGACCTGGGACGGCGAGGTGCTGGGGGCGCTGGGGCTGAGCGCCGGGCTGTTTCCGGATGTCGTGAACTCCTGGGACCGGGTGGGCGGCCTGACGCCGGAACGGGCGCGGGACACCGGCCTGCCCGCCGGATTGCCGGTGGTGGCCGGCGGGGGGGACAACGCCGCCGCCGCCGTCGCGCTGGGGCTGCGGGCGGCGCGGCCCGGCGTGGGCTCGGTGAGCCTGGGCACCAGCGGGGTGCTGTTCGCGCCGCTGGCGGCCCCCACCCCCGATCCCCAGGGCCGCGTCCACCTGTTCGCGCACGCCGACGGCGGCTACCACCTGCTGGGGGTCACGCTGGCGTGTGCCGGGGCGCTGCAGTGGCTGCGCGACCGGCTGGCCCCGGGCACCGACTTTGCACAGCTGCTTGCCGAGGCCGAACACGTGCCCGACGGCGCCGAGGGCGTGACCTTTCTGCCGTATCTGGCCGGAGAGCGCAGTCCGCTGATGGACCCCGGGGTGCGCGGCGCGTGGCTGGGCCTGAGCCTGGCCCACGGCCGGCCACACCTGACCCGCGCCGTGCTGGAAGGCACCGTCTGTGCGCTGGCCGACACCTACCAGGTGATGCGTCCGCTGGCCGCGCTGGAACACCTGCGGGCCACCGGGGGCGGAGCGCGCAGCGACCTGTGGCTGGGACTGCTCAGCGGCGCACTGGGGCTGCCGGTACAGCGCCCCCAAACCGCCGCCGAGGCCGGGGCCGCCGAGGGGGCGGCCATCCTGGCGATGCCCCACGCCGGCCTGCATCCCGACCTGCACGCGGCCATGGACGCCGTGGCTCCCGGCGGTACCCCAGTGCCTGCCCTGGCGGCCGGGACGGCCCTGAGTCAGCACGCCGCCGCCGTGGCCCAGCTGTACCCCGCGCACGCGGCGGTCAGCGCCGTCCAGCTGCCCGGCCTGACCCACCCGGAACGCTGAAGCTGGACCGGGGGCACCTCCCCATTCCCGGGCAACACCGGGCACCTGTGGCCCGGCGCCGTGCCAGACGCCACCCCGTTGACCGTCGGTGACGCGATCTTGACAGCGCTTTCAAAAGCACTTAAGGTGGGCGTGTTCACAAGTCAAAGAAGCTGCAGGCAGACGCCGGGTCTGCCGGGGAGTTGCCCATGTCTGCCACCGTCACGCTGGCCCACGTGGCGCGGGAAGCTGGAGTTTCGCCCAGCACCGTGTCGCGCATTCTCAACGGAACCGCCAATGTCACCCCCGACAAGCGCGCCCGGGTCGAGGCGGTGATTCGCCGCCTGAACTTCGCGCCGAATGTGCAGGCCCAGGCGCTGGCAGCCGGACGCAGCTTCTCGGTGGGGGTGCTGACCCAGGACACCAGCCCCTACTACGGCGAGACCCTGGCCGGCATTGAGCGCGGCCTGGAGGGCAGCCCCTACCACCCGCTGGTCGTCAGCGGGCACTGGGAGGCGGCGCGGGAACAGGAAGCTCTGGACCTGCTGATGCGCCGCCGGGTGGACGCCCTGATCGTGCTCGGCGGCGTGATCGAGGACGCGGCGCTGCAGGCGGTGGCCGCGCGGGTGCCCCTGGTGGCGGTGGGACGGGACGTCAGCGGTCTGTCCGAACGGTGCGTGCTGGTCGACAACCGCGCCGGCATCCGGTTGCTGGTGCGCCACCTGACCGACCTGGGACACCGCGAGATCGCCTTTATCGGGGGACCGGAGGTGCAGCAGGACGCGCTGGAACGCCGTCTGGCCTTTGAGGCCGCCCTGCGCGAATGCGGCCTGGAGCCCCAGGCCGGGCTGATGCGCCCCGGCGACTACACCGAGGCCAGCGGCGAACGGGCCGCCGAGGAACTGTGCCGCTCGGACCTTCCCTTCACGGCGCTGCTGTGCGCCAACGACCAGATGGCCTTCGGCGCGCGGCTGACCCTGTACCGCCTGGGCATCCGCGTACCGCAGGACATCTCGCTCACCGGATTTGACGACCTGTTTGCCGCCCGTTATGCCACGCCGCCGCTGACCACCGTGCGTCAGGCGATTGCCGAACTCGGCCAAGTGGCCGCCGAGGCCGTGCTGCGTCTGCTTGCCGGCGACCACCCCCAACTGCCCCGTTACGTGCCGGAACTGATCGTGCGTGACTCTACCGGACCCGCCCCCCTGCTTTCCCACTGAGGTGATCCGTTTATGTCCTGAGCTGCCCACCCCCGGCCGAGCAGTCCACCATGAGCCCTATTTTGTATCCGATTTGAAAGCGCTTTCACGACCAGGAGGTCACCATGAAGAAAATTGCCACGTTCGCCCTGATTACCGCTCTGCTTGCCGGCACGGCCCACGCTCAGGACAAGGTTACCCTCACGGTGGCCGCCTTCCCCAGCCTCGACAGCGCCATCAAGGCCATCCTGCCCGCGTGGAACAAGAAGTACCCCAACGTGACCATCAAGCTGCAGGCACAGGAGTTCGCCGACCACCACAACGCCATGACCACCGCGCTGGCCACCGGTCAGGGCCTGCCCGACGTGATGGCCGTGGAGGTCGGCTATGTGGGCAAGTTCGCCGAGGGCCGGGGCCTGGAAGACCTCAGCAAGACGCCGTACAACGCCGCGGCCTACAAGAAGCTGTTCACGCCCTTCACGGTGGCGCAGGCCACGAGCAGTGATGGCCGTTTCATCGCCATGCCCACCGACATCGGCCCCGGCACCTTCTTCTATCGCAAGGACGTGCTGGACAAGGCGGGGGTCAAGCCCGAGGCCATGATGAAAAGTTGGGACGACTACATCGCCGCCGGCAAGACCATCAAGGCCAAGACCGGTGCGTACCTGATCAACACCGCCCAGAGCGTCTACGGCGTCGTCAGCCGCACCAACCTCAAGCCCGGCGAGGGCATCTACTTCGACAGCAAGAACACTCTGCTTGTCGGCCCCGACAATGCCCGCTTCCTGCGCGCCTTCACCTTGTCCAAGCAGGTGCGCGACGCCGGCCTGGACGCCAAGATCGGTGAGTGGAGCAACGAGTGGTACGACGCCTTCAAGAAGGGCACGGTCGCCACGCAGTTCAGCGGAGCGTGGCTGCAGGGCGCGCTGCAAAATTGGATGGCTCCCGACACCAAGGGGTTGTGGCGCGTGCAGAACCTGCCCGAGAACTCCTTCGCGTCCTGGGGCGGTTCGTTCTATGCCATCCCCAGCGCCGCCAAGAACAAGCAGTGGGCCTGGGAGTTCATCAAGTTCATGACCCTGGACAAGGGCTCGCAGCTGACGGCCTTCACCGACAACGGCGCCTTCCCGGCGCTGCTCACCGCTCAGAACGACACGGTGTTCAATCAGGTGGTGCCGTTCCTGGGCGGTCAGAAGGCGCGGCTGCTGTGGCGCGACGCGGCCCGCAAGACCCAGCCCATCGACGTGAACAAGTACGACTCGGTGGCCGATCAGATCGTGAACACCGAGCTGACCAACGTGCTGGAACAGGGCAAGGACATCAAGCAGGCCCTGGCCGACGCCCGCGCCCAGATCCTGCGCCGCGCCCGCTGAGCACCGCGGCAACCGCTTGAACCACCGGGGGGAGCGAGCGGGTCGGCTCCCCCCACCACGTTCCGGCACTCCGCGCCAAGGAAGGTGTCATGCAAAAACGTGTCCCCCTCACCACCAGTCCGCCCCGGCCACGCTGGAGCTACGCCCGCTTTCAGCAACACTTCGCGCCGTACATCTTCACCAGCCCCTTTTTCATCCTGTTTCTGATTTTCGGCCTGTTTCCGCTGGGCTTCAGTCTGTTCCTGGCCTTTCACCTGTGGAGTCCCCTGGACGGCCTGGGCAACTGGCAGTACGTGGGCTGGGAAAACTTCCAGCTCGCGCTGGGGGCACGCGACCAGTTCTGGGCCGCCCTCAAGAACACGGTGTTCATCGGGCTGCTCGCGGGCGTGCCGCAGCATCTGGTGGCGCTGCCGCTGGCCTTTGTGATTCATCAGTCCCTGCGCCGCTGGCAGGGAGCCGTGAGCACCGTCCTGTTTCTGCCGTACATCACCAATGCGGTGGCGATCACGATCGTGTTCGGCATGCTGTACAGCGAACGGCTGGGCCTGCTGAACTACCTGATCTCGGGCCTGGGCCTGGACCCGGTCCGCTGGCTGGGCAACCCCAGCATGGTGCCGTACTCGGTGGCCATGGTGGTGTTCTGGCGCTACGTGGGCTGGAATGTGGTGCTGTACCTCAGCGGCCTGCAGGCCATCAGCGAGGACGTCTACGAGGCCGCCACGGTGGACGGCGCTTCCTCGTGGCAGAAGTTCTTCTACATCACGCTGCCGCTGCTGCGCCCCATGATGTTCTACGCCTTTACCCTCACCATCGTGGGCAACATGCAGCTGTTCGAGGAACCGTACATCCTGCTCGGCCAGAGCGGCGGCAGCGGCGGCGCAGGCCTGACCTCGGCCACCCACATCTTTAATGTGGCCTTCCGGGACCTGGACATGGGCTACGCCTCGGCCATGAGCTGGCTGCTGTTCCTGGCGATCTTCGTGCTGAGCATGGTCAACAACTACCTGTTCTCCCGTGGAGGTGGGCGCTCGTGACCACCCAGCCTGCGCCCGCCGCTCCCCAGCGCGTCCAGTCCACCCCACCCTCACGCTCCAACCGCTGGCGGCTGCCGCGCCTGGGCCGCGTGATTCTGTGGGCCTTTGTGGCACTCGCCTGCCTGCTGTCGGTGGCGCCGTTCTACCTGATGTTCGTGTGGGCCTCGCTGCCCGGCGATCAGATCTTCAACGTGCCGCCCCACTTCTGGTTTGGCAACGCCTTCGCCGAGAACATCCAGCGCATGCTGGTCGCCACCGACTACCTGGCGCTGCGCTATTTCTGGAACAGCCTGTACATTGCCACGCTCTCCACGGTCACCACGCTGTTCTTCTGCTCGCTGGCCGGGTACGCCTTCGCCATGTACGACTTCCGGGCCAAGGGCTACCTGTTCGGTTTCATCCTGCTCACCATGCTGATTCCGCCGCTGGTAATGGACATTCCCTCGTTTCTGGTCATGAACAACTTCCTGCACTGGATCGGCGAGCCGCGGGCGCTGTGGGTGCCGGGCATGGCGAATGCCTTCGGCATCTTCCTGATGCGCCAGTACATCGTCTCGGCCCTGCCCAAATCGCTGATCGAGGCCGCGCGGCTCGATGGAGCCACCGAATTCGGCATCTATCTCAGGGTGGTGCTGCCCCTGATTCGTCCGATCCTGGCCACGCTGGGCGTGGTGACTTTCGTGGCCTCGTGGAACAACTTCAAGGGCGCACTGATCATGAAGCTGTCCGACACCACCACGACCACCCTGCCGTTGGCCCTGCGCAAGATCACGGGCGGCGCGACCAACGTGAACGTGGACTGGGGCGCCAACCTGATGCTGGTGCTGCTGACGGTCATTCCGCTGCTCATCGTGTTTCTGTTCGCCAGCCGTCAGGTGATCTCCGGCCTGACCAGCGGCGCGGTCAAGGACTGAGCGTACCGAGCGGGCCTGGCCCGGCGCTCCGCTTCCGCGCCCACCGTGGCCTTTCCTGGGTCGCCCCCTCCTTCACCCACCTTCTCCGCTCGGCTCCGTTTTTGCGGGCCTCCACCCCCCACCGTTGCTTTTTCTTTGTCACCGTTTCTTTGCCAGGAGTAGCCATGACCCAGCCCCATCCGCAAGCCTTTCCTCCCCGTTTTACCTGGGGGGTCGCCACCAGCAGCTATCAGATCGAAGGTGCCGCCCATGAAGACGGCCGATCTCCCAGCATCTGGGACACCTTCTGCGCCGCGCCCGGAAAGGTGAAGGGCGGTGACAACGGCGACGTGGCCTGCGATCACTACCACCGCCTGGACGGTGACCTCGACCTGATCGCCTCGCTGGGTGTCAACGCCTACCGCTTCAGCGTGGCGTGGCCGCGCATCCTTCCGGGCGGGCGCGGCGCCGTCAACCGCGCCGGCCTGGACTTCTACTCGCGTCTGGTGGACGGCCTGCTGGCACGCGGCATCACGCCGTGGCTCACGCTGTACCACTGGGACCTGCCGCAGGTTCTGCAGGACGCCGGCGGCTGGCCCGCGCGCGACACCGCCCTGGCCTTTGGGGAATACGCCGCTATTGTGGCCGCCGAACTGGGCGACCGGGTGGGGCACTTCATCACCATCAACGAGCCGTGGGTGGCCGCCTACCTGGGCCATGGAGCGGGCGTCCACGCACCGGGGCACACCGATCTGGCCGAGAGCTTCGCCGCCTCACACCACCTGCTGCTCGCCCACGGACTGGGCGTGCGGGCGGTGCGGGCAGCTGCGCCGGGCGCCCAGGTGGGCATCACCCTGAATCTGGCAGCGGCGTACCCGGCCACCGACCGCGAGGCCGACCACGCCGCCGCCCATCGCCAGGACGGCTTTGCCAACCGCTGGTATCTGGATCCGGTGTTCGGGCGCGGCTACCCGCAGGACACCGTAAAGCTGCTGGGCAACGCCAGCCCGCAGGCGCAGGAACTCGTGCGGCCCGGCGACCTGGACATCATCGGCACGCCGTCGGACTTTCTGGGCGTCAACATGTACTCGCGCAGCGTCGTGGAGACCGCGCCCGGCGAGGGCTGGCTGGGCGTGCGGCAGCTGCGGCCAGAGGGCAGCGAGTACACCGGCTTTGACTGGGAGGTGGCCCCGCAGAGCCTGAGCGACCTGATGCTGCGCCTGCAGCGCGACTACACCCCGCGCGCCATCTACATCACTGAGAACGGCGCGACCTACCCCGACACCGTCTCGGAAGACGGCACGGTGCATGACGAGGCGCGGACCCGCTATTTCCAGCAACATCTCGCCGCGCTGGAAGTGGCGCTGGCGGGCGGTGCCAAGGTGTCCGGGTATTTCGCGTGGTCCTTGATGGACAACTTCGAGTGGGCCGAGGGCTACGACAAGCGCTTCGGCATCGTGCATGTGGACTTTGACACCCAGGCGCGCACCCTCAAGCAGTCCGGACGCTGGTACCGCGACTTCCTGACCCGCGCCCAGCAGGGTCAGCCCGCATGACCACCCGGCCCCACCCCGTGGATCAGGGACCGACCGTGACCGTCACCAACCCGGTGCTGCGCGGCTTTCACCCCGATCCCAGCATTCTGCGCGTAGGGCAGGATTACTACCTCGCGACGAGCACCTTTCAGTGGTATCCGGGGGTGGCGATCTACCACTCGCGCGATCTGGTGAACTGGCGGCCCGCCGCGCGGCCGCTCTCGCACACGGCGCTGCTGGACATGCGCGGCAACGCCGATTCGGGCGGAATCTGGGCCCCGGCCCTGTCCCACGACGGTCAGCGTTTTCACCTGATCTACACCGACGTCAAGTCGTGGGGAGTGCAGGAGGTTTTCAAGGACAGCCACAACTACCTCGCGACCGCCGAGAGCATTGAGGGTCCGTGGTCCGGGCCGGTGTACCTGAATTCCAGCGGCTTTGACCCCAGCCTGTTTCATGACGTGGACGGCGACGGAGGCAAATGGCTGGTGAATATGGTCTGGGACCACCGCGCCGGACGCAATCCGTTTGCCGGCATTGTGCTGCAACAGTACTGCCCTCAGGAGCGGCGGCTGGTTGGCCCGCGCACGCGGATCTTTGAGGGTACCGCTCTGGGCGTTACCGAGGCGCCGCACCTGTACCGCAAGGACGGCTGGTACTACCTTGTCACGGCGGAGGGCGGCACGAGCTACGAACATGCCGTCACGGTGGCCCGTTCACGCACGCTCACCGGTCCCTACGAGGTGCATCCCGACAACCCGGTCCTGACCGCCGTGGACGCCCCCGCGCTGCCCATTCAGAAATCCGGGCATGCCAGCTTCACCGACACGCCGGACGGTCAGTGGCTGCTCGCCCACCTGTGTGGGCGGCCCCTCACCGAACGGGGCGAGTGCCCGCTGGGCCGCGAGACCGCGCTGCAGGCCGTGGTGTGGGACACAGACGGCTGGCCCCGGCTGTCGGCGGGCGGACACCACCCGCAGCAACACGCCGCCCTGCCCGCGCTGACGCCGCATCCCTGGCCCACCCCGCCCGAGCGCGACACCTTTGCCGGTTCCGAGCTGCGCCCCGAGTGGATGACCCTGCGGGCCCCCGCCAAACTGCAGGGCGTTCAGCTCACCGGCGCGGGCCTGCGCCTGACCGGCCACGAATCGCTGAACAGCCGGCACCGGGTGGCGCTGGTGGGCCGCCGCCTGCAGGCGCTCGACGCCCGCCTGCGCACCGCCCTGCGATTCGACCCCGAGGACTTTCAGCAGATGGCGGGGATATGCGCGTACTACGACACCCGCAACTGGGTGTACCTGCGCCTGAGCCGCGACGAGCGTCTGGGCCGCACCCTGGCGCTGCTGCAGTCCGAGAACGGCGTCTACCGCGAGCTGTTGTCGCAGGAGGTACCCGTGGGCGACGCCCACCCGGTGCAGCTGGGCGTGGTCTACCGGAGCGGACAGTTCTGGTTTGAGTACAGCCTGGGCGGCGCATGGACACAGATCGGCAACCCACTGGATGCGGGCCTGCTGAGCGACGAACACTGCGGCGGCCTGAGCTTCACGGGCACCTTCCTGGCGCTGACCTGCCAGGACCTCAGCGGACGCGGGCTGAGCGCCGAGTTTCAGTGGGCCGAGTACGTGGAGCCGACACCGGCATCCCCTTCGGCCCGCTGACCGCCCCGCCGTGTCTGCCCTGAGGCGGGTCCGCTCTGGACGGCCCGCCCCGATCAGGAGCTGGTGCCGCCCCGAAAAGACGCCACACCTTCGGGGGCCGCCCCGGCGGGCCGCACCCGCACCCGCGTGTTGTGGAAGGTGCTGCCCCCGCCCAGGTCCGTGAGGGTCTGGGCGGTCAGGGTGTTGATGCTCTGGCCGTCCGGCGCCGACAGGCCCCACCACGTGCCCTCCACCACCACCACGCCCGGCTGCGTTGCCCCGGTCACCCGCACGCGGCGCTGCACCCGGCCCACCTCGGATTCCAGCGCGGCGTATTCCCCGTCGCCCAGTCCGGCTGCCTGAGCGTCATCGGGATGCATCAGGAGCTGGGGTTCGCCGCCCTCGGCGCGGTTGAGCTGGGGCAGGTTGCCGTAGGTGCTGTTCAGGAAGTGGTGCGCGGGCGGGGTGAGCAGCCGCAGGGGATAGGCGTCGTTCAGGGCGGCCTGCGCCTCGCGGTGAACCGGCGCGGGCGCCAGCTGCACCCTTCCACTGGGGGTCTCCGCTCCGTGGGCATACGGCAGAAAAGGCGTGGGCAGGTTCAGGCGCACGCTGCCCTCGGCCTTCACCCGCTCCGGGGTGATGCCCGTCAGGTACGGGTGGCCACTGTCCAGCACCGCCTCCAGCAGGTCATCCATGCTCCAGTACACGCTCGGCTCGGTCACGCCCAGGCGGCGGGCCAGCTGCTGAAAGACCCAGGAGTTGGGCCGCGTCTCGCCGGGGGCCTCCAGCTCGGCGGGGTTGTAGCCCAGCCAGTGGTGGCCGTAACTTGTGTACACGTCGGCGTGTTCGGCAAAGGTCGTGGCAGGCAGCACGTAATCGGCGAGTCGGGCCGTCTCGGTCATGGCCTGTTCCAGCACCACCACGAGCAGATCATCGCGCTGCAGGCCGGCACGCACGCCGCCCGAATCCGGGGCCACCACCGCTGGGTTGCAGTTGTAGATCAGCGTGGCGCCCAGCCCGGCGGCGGGCTTCAGGGCGTCCGAGAAGGCGTTCATGTTGATGTGCGGCGTGTCCTCCCGGATCAGATGGGCCGCGCCCAGCTGCGTGCGGTTGAGCTTGAAGGCCCCGCTGCTGCTCAGGACGCAGCCGCCCCCCGGCACGCGCCAGTCGCCGGTCAGCGCCGAGATCAGGGTGACGGCGCGCAGGTTGGTTCCGCCGTATTCGTGGCGGGTCATGCCGTAGCCCACCCGGATGTAGGTGGGCCGGGTGGTACCGATGGCGCGGGCAAGGTCCTGCACGTCCTGCACGCTCAGGCCGGTCGTGGTGGCCGTGCGCTGCGGCGTCCACCCGCGGGTCGCCTCACGCAGCTCCTCGATGCCCTGGGTCGCCTCGGCGATGTAAGCGTCGTCGGTCCAGCCGTGGGCGAACAGCTCGTGCATGACGCCCAGCGCCAGCGCCGCGTCGCTGCCGGGCCGGATCTTGAGGTGCGTGTCGGCATAGGCGGCGGTGCGGTTGCGGTACGGATCCACGCAGATGATCCGGGCGCCGGCCTTGCGCGCCGCCGTCAGCTCGGGCGTCAGATGGCTGTGGGTGCTCAGGCTGTTGATGCCCCACAGCACGATCAATCGGGCGTGGCGCACGTCCGCCGGGTCTACGGCGTAACGCGCGCCGTAGCTCAGGGCCCAGGCCTCGGTGCCGGCGGTGGCACAGATCGTCTCGTCCAGTTCCGGGGTGCCCAGGGCGCGGAAAAAGGCGTGGACGTGCGTTCCCTCCATCAGGCCCATGGTCCCGGCGTAGTTGTAACGCAGGATGCTCTGCGGGCCGCGGGTGTCCAGCAGCGTCCGCAGGCGGGCGGCAATGTCGTCGAGCGCCGTGTCCCAGCCCACGCGCTCGAACATCGGCTCGGCGTCGGTCTTGGGGTTCACGCGCCGCAGCGGATACAGGGGCCGCTCCGGATGGTTGGCCCGCGCCGGGTAATGCACCGTCTTGGCACACGCAAAGCCGCGGGTGTAGGGATGGGCGGCATCTCCCGTGACCTTGAGCATGCGCTCCTGCCCGTCCTCGCCGCGCCCGAGCGTCACCCGCAGGCGGCAGGCATCCGGGCAGTCCAGCGGGCAGGTGAGCAGCACGTCACGTGTGGAGACAGAGGCGGTCATGCGGGAAGTCTACGCGGCGCGGCGCAGTCCGGGGTGGGCCGTTTCTCCTTTCAGAGGGCAGGGCGACGGACCGGCTCCTGCGCCCGCTACGTCCGCGCGTCGATCTGCTGCACCGCCCAGCTGTTGCCGTCCGGATCCTTGAAGAACACGAAGCCCGCGTGGTTCAGCGCGTCTCCGTCCTGCGCCGGACGCATGCCCGCCGGGCCGATCACCTGAACCGGGCCGACCTTCACGCCGCGTCCCACGAGTTCGGCGTGGGCGGCCCGCACGTCGCGCACCACCAGTTGCAGGCCCCGCAGCGACCCGGGGGCCATGTCGGTCAGGCCGGTCCCGATCACAACCGAGCAACCCGAACCCGGGGGGGTCAACTGCACGGTGCGCCGGGTCTCTCCCATGCGGGTGTCATGGTCCACCACGAAGCCAAGCTGATCGGCATAGAAGGCGCGGGCCCGGTCCACATCGCTGACCGGCACCACCACCACTTCCAGGGTCCAGTTCATTGTTTCTCCTGTGCGCGCCAGCGCCTCATGCAGCGGTCCCCATGCCCCGGCCCCAGAGTGTGCAGGGTCGGCACTTTCCCTTCCGGGCGGGGCGCGAGCGGCGGCACGGCAACGATACCGTGACGATGCTCGGCGGCCCGGAGGGTCATGGAATCCAGATACGGCGGCACGGCGCCGCCCCCTCGTCTGTATCGCCGTCCTCTGCGTCCCCATCCTCTGCGAACTGCTGTTCAGCAGCGGTTCCCGTGGCCGCACACAGTCTGTCTACAGCGGGACCTGCGGCGTCGCCCGGATCTTCACGCCGGGCGTGTTCGGAGGGGTGCAGGCCCTCACCTCCTGCCGACGAAACGCCGCACCCGGAGGGGGGTTCCAGAGCGCCCCAGCCGGTCCAGGCACGACCAGAAGGCGGCTGCTGTGTCCTGCCGGAGTTCGTCGCCACCATCATTCCCTCCATCAGAATGGTTCGGCACGCCTTTTACGCGGCGCGGGCGATCCAGACCGCCGTCCGGATGCTTCAAAGACCACCTTATTTCTCTTACTTATTTAGCTTATAACAGAATAGCTTACCTGACAATGCCCGCTCAGGCCAGTTACCCCCCACCGTCGAGGTCAGGGCCGTCCGATCCCCTGTGCAGGGATTGCGGGGCGGGACCGGCCTGCACCCACGGTGACCCGCAGCCCCGCCCAGTCAGACCGGGTTCGTGCCAGGTGTCGGGTCGTCCCCAGCCGACGCCAGCGCCCGCTCCACGAACCCCGCATGTCGCCGGCGCATCTGCGCCTCAAGGTCGGCGTCCAGGCCCCATTCCCCCAGCCGTCCGCAGGGCCGCAGGGCCGCCCGCAGATCCCAGTACGGCAGGCCGGTCAGGGTTGCTCCCGTGAGCGCTACGTACTCGCGCGTAAAAGCGTTTATCGCCCGCCGCCCCAGAAAGAACAGCAGTTCCAACCGGGCATTCCCTACATCCGAGAGGGCATCGCCCACGGCGGCGTCCTCCCAGTCAATGACCGCGGACACCTGCCCGCCCTGCCACAGGACATTGCCGGGCCAGAAATCGCCGTGCAGGACCACCGGGGTGCAGGGTGGAGCCGAAAGACCGTCCAGCGCTCTCCGAATGCGTCCTTCCGACAGCGCTGTGTCGGGACGGCTCGGGCGGGGGCCCACAGGGGCCAGGGGCGACAGAAAGGCAAACTCAGTGGCGGGCAACCGGTGCAGCCCCGCCAGAAACGCCGCCAGCCCGCGCACGTACCCCCCCCATCGGCGGGCTGAAACTCGGTGACTCCGTCCATGAAGGTGGTGACCAGCACACCGGCCTCGGCATACAGCGGGCGGGGAACCGGCAGACCACCCGCCCCGAGCCTTTCCAGAAGAGCGAACTCCTGCTGGGCCACCCCGGCATTTCCCTGCATGTCCTGTGCGCCGTACTCGCGCACGACCAGACGCGACCCTGGGCTGTCCGGGCTGGACACTTCCAACACCCAGACGCGGGCCGAACTGCCTCCGGTCAGGGGCCGGACCGAGTGCAGGCGGGCTCCAGGCAGCGCCCGGCCCACCAGAGACTGGAAGTCCGTCATCTGACGGTACGCAGGCTCAGTCCCAATCGGGCGCGACGCTCGCCGGGTTAGCAAGACGGGCCGTTTCTCCCTGCTCCAGCGCGGCGATGCGCGACATGTCCTCGTCGGTCAGGTTCAGGTCCTGCGCCCTCAGGTTGCCCGCCAGATGCTCGCGTTTGGTCGACGACGGAATCACCGAGTAGCCCTGCTGCAGGGCCCACGCCAGCGCCACCTGTGCGGGGGTGGTACCGTGCGCGCGGGCGATGTCCTGCAGGACCTCATCCGACATGACCTTGCCCACTGCCAGCGTCATGTACGACGTCAGGTGGATGCCCTCCCGGCGCGCAAAGTCGGCCAGCCTGCGGTTTTGCAGGTAGGGGTGGATCTCCACCTGATTGGTGGCGAGAGGCACGTCGCCCAGAATGTCCCTGGCCTGTTTCAACAGGGCGATGGTGAAGTTGGACACGCCGATCTCGCGGGTCAGCCCCTCGGCGCGGGCTTCTGCCAGGGCACCCAGGTATTCCTGGGCCGACACCTCGCCGCGCGGAGCGGGCCAGTGGATCAGGGTCAGGTCCACCTGATCGAGTTGCAGCTTCTGCACACTCTCGCGCAGGCTGGCAAGCAGCTTTTCACGGCTGTAGTTGTCCGGCTTGATCTTGGTGGTGACGTACAGCTCTTCACGCGGCACTCCGCTCTGCGCGATCACCTCCCCGATCTCGGCCTCATTGCCGTAGCCCTGCGCGGTGTCGATGGCGCGGTAACCCAGCTCCAGCGCGTCGCGGACCGAATCCTTCACAACCTGATCTTTCAGGCGAAACGTACCCAGACCAAAGGGGGGAACAGACATGGTGAAACCTCCGTAGGTCAGGAAGTATGCCGCGCACGGAGAAGGAACTCAAAGCGAGTCCCTTAACGCCGGAAGCCGCGCGCCCGCCCGCCCCGGATGCTGCATGGACAGACCGTTGGCCCCGCCGCGCACGGGATAGACTGCCGGTCATGATTGGAAAAACGTACAAGACGATGCTCGGCGGACGCGAGCTGAGCATCGAGACCGGCAAGCTCGCCAAGCTGGTCAGCGGCAGCGTCACCCTGCGCTACGGCGACACCATGCTGCTGGTGACCGCCCAGGCGCGCGAGGAGAAAAGCACGCTGGACTTCCTGCCCCTGACGGTCGAGTTTGAAGAGCGGCACTACGCGGTGGGTCGGATTCCGGGATCGTTTCACCGCCGCGAGGGCCGCCCCGGCGAGAAGGCCATCCTGGGCGCCCGCATCACCGACCGCCAGATTCGTCCGCTGTTTCCCAAGGGATACCGTCACGAAACCCAGGTGATCATCACGGTGATCAGCGCCGACGGCCAGAACGCGCCGGACGTGCTGGGGCCGGTGGGCGCCTCGGCCGCGCTGTCGCTGAGCGACATTCCCTGGGCCGGCCCGACCGCCTGCGTGCGGGTGGGGCAGATTGACGGCGAGTACGTCATCAACCCCACCGCCGATCAGCTGGGCCGCAGCCGCATGGATCTGGTGGTCGCCGGTACCAAGGATGCCGTGATGATGGTCGAGGCCGGCGCGCAGAACGCCTCTGAGGAAGATCTGGTCGCGGCCATCGAGTTCGCCCACGCCGAGATGCAGGGCGTGATCTCCCTGATTGAAACCATGCGGGCCGAGGTGGGCCAGGAAAAGTTCAACTTCCTGGAAGAAAGCGGCCTGAGCACCGACCTCGTACCGGAACTTGCCGAGAAGGCCCGGGCCGCCGGCCTGCGCGACGCGCTGCTGACCGTCAAGAAAAAGGACCGCGGTGCCCGCACCAAGGCGGTGCGTGACGCCGTCATTGCCGGCTACGAGCCCGACCCCGAGGCCGAGGGGGCAAAAGAGCGCATCACCGCCCTCAAGAATGTCTTCAACAAGGTGGAAAAGCAGGAACTGCGCCGCCTGATTCTGGAAGAGGACCTGCGCGCCGACGGCCGCAACTCCAAGACCGTGCGCCCCATCTGGATCGAGGCGCGGCCCCTGCCCCGCGCCCACGGCAGCGCCATCTTCACGCGCGGCGAGACGCAGGTGCTGGGCGTGACCACGCTGGGCACCGAGCGCGACGAGATTCTGGTGGACGACCTCAGCGCCGAGGACAACGACAAGTTCCTGCTGCACTACAACTTCCCGCCGTACTCCACGGGCGAGGTCAAGCGCATGGGCGGGCAGTCGCGCCGTGAGATCGGCCACGGCAACCTCGCCAAGCGGGCCATCCGCGCGGTTTTGCCCTCCTTCGAGGAGTTTCCCTACGTGATCCGCATCGTGGGCGAGGTGCTGGAGTCCAATGGTTCGAGCAGCATGGCGACCGTGTGCGCCGGAACGCTGTCGCTGATGGACGCGGGCGTGCCGATCAAGGCCCCGGTGGCGGGCGTGGCGATGGGGCTGGTCATGGAGGGCGAGAAGTACCGCGTCCTGACCGACATCCTGGGCCTGGAAGACGCGCTGGGCGACATGGACTTCAAGGTCTGCGGCACCGCCGAGGGCGTCACGGCCCTGCAGATGGACATCAAGGTGGGGGGCATCACGCCGCAGATCATGCGTGAAGCGCTGGCCCAGGCCCGCGACGGCCGCCTGCACATCCTGGGCAAGATGGCCGAGGTGCTCAGCGCGCCGCGCGCCGAACTGTCGCCCACCGCGCCGCGCATCATCTCCATCAAGATCAACCCCGAGTTGATCGGCAAGGTGATCGGGCCCGGCGGCAAGCAGGTGCGCGAACTGGAAGCCATGGGCGCCCAGGTCACCATCGAGGAAGACGGCACCGTCCGCATCTTCAGCGCCGAGTCGGCCTCCGCCGAGGCCGTGCGCGACCGCATCAGCAGCATCACCCGCGAGGCCAAGGCGGGCGAGGAATTCGACGGCACGGTGGTCAAGACCACGCCGTTCGGGGCCTTCGTCAACCTGTACCCCGGTCAGGACGGCATGCTGCACATCTCGCAGATGTCCGAGGAACGTATCAATGCCGTCGAGGACGTGCTGAACGTCGGCGACAAGCTGCGCGTGAAGATCGTCAACGTGGACGACCGCGGCAAGATCGACCTGATCCGCCCCGAACTCGAGGGCAAGATTGCCCCGCGCGAACCCCGCGCTCCGCGCCCCGGCGGCGACCGGGGTGGACGTCCGCCGCGCCGCGACTGAGTTTCTTCCTCCCAGATCATTCACCCTAAAAAGAAGGCCGCCCGACAACCGGGCGGCCTTCTTTCTGGCTTTGCGGGGTGGACCCCTCAGTTCAGCGGAGCAATCTCGTTGTACGGAACCGCGTCACCGGGATCGGCGCTGGGATCGTATGGGTCCTGCGCCGACCCGGAATCGGCGGGTGGAGCGTTGTACAGGTCTTCGGGCGGCGCGTCGATGGTGGGATCCGGCAGCGGATCAACGGGCGGCACGTCCTCCATCTGGTCCTCAGGCGGAAGCGGCTCGGGCTCGGCGGGAAAATCTTGCACCTCTGGAACAGGGTCCGGCAGGGGCTCTTCCGGGGGCGAGGGGTCGGGCTCCGGCGCACTCTGCTGCACGGCGGGCTGCTCCACCGGACGGCTGCGGCGGAAGAATCCTCCGTTGCCATTGCCACTGCCGTCGCGGGCGGTGGGTTCGTCGTCGGCCTGCGCCACGCGGAAGGCCATCTCCACCTGCCGCACCACGCGGTAGGTGATGCCCTCAGGTTCCTGGAAGCTCCGGACCGGCTGGCCCGTCAGCGCGCCGGACACGGCCTGCTGCCACACCGGCGTGGGAATCTCGCCGCTGTAGGCCCAGCCCGGCAGCGGTCCGCCCTCCTGCCGGCCTACCCACACGGCCCCGGCCACGGTGGGGGTCACGCCCGCGAACCACAGGTCCTTGACGTCGTTGGTGGTGCCGGTCTTGCCGCCCACCGGCCAGCCGGGAATCTGCGCGCGGGTCGCCAGTCCGCCCTGGTAACTCGTCAGGTCGTTGACCACGCCGCGGATCATGTCCAGGCCCAGCCACGCGGTCTGCGCGTCCCAGACCCGCTTGCCTACCGGGGCGGGGCGTTCGTACAGCACCTGCCCGCGCGCGTCCTCCACACGGCGGACCAGACTGGGCACGTAATACAGCCCACCGTTGGCGAAGGGAGCGTACGCGGCGGCCATCTGCAGCGGGCTGGCCTCCAGCGTGCCGATGCTCAGCGACAGCCCGGCCTCGGGCGGCGGGGTCAGGCCGAGTTGCCGCAGCTTGTCCTCGAAGGTGGGCACCCCCAGTTCCTGCGCAATGCGCACGGTGGGCAGGTTCAGGCTGTGGTCCAGCGCGTAGCGCATGGTGACGTAGCGCCCGGTCCAGCGCCCGTCGTAGTTTTGCGGTTGGTAGGAGGTCCCCACCAGCGGCGAGTCCAGCACCGTGTCGCTCTGCTTCCAGCCCTGCTGCAGGGCCAGGGTGTACAGCAGCGGCTTGATGGAACTGCCCACCTGCCGCCGGGCCTGCAGCGCGTTGTCCCAGTCGCTGGGCCGCCCGCCGGTGAGCTTCTGCCCCACCAGGGCCAGCACCTCGCCGTTCTGCGGACTGACCAGCGCGATGCCCAGGGTGGCGCCGTCGGGCAGGCTGGCGTTTAAGCTGGCGCGTTCGGCGGCCTGCTGCGCCGCAACGCTCATGCCGGTCATGATCTTGCCCCCGCCGTACAGCGCCTTGCGGCCAATCCGGGGCAGCAGTTCCTTTTCCACCGCCTGCAGGTAGTACTGCGAGGCGTAGCGGCCCGTGCCCTGCGCGGCCTCTGCCACATTCATGTTGTCCTGCAGACGGCCCGGATTTTCCAGCACGGCGCTGCGCAGCGTGCCGTCGGCGTTCCAGCCGATGCGCCAGCCGGCCGGGTAGATGGGCGTTTTCCACGCGGCGTCCGCCTCGGCCTGCGTGACGCGCCCGTCTTCCACCATGCGCGAGAGCAGGTCCCTCATCAGCGGGCGGAAGGCGGCAAACTGCTTGTAGCGGCGGTTGGGCGCGGGAATGATCGTTGCCAGGTACACGCTCTCGGCCAGGTTCAGGTCCGAGGCAGGCTTGCCGAAGTACGCCCGCGCCGCCGTGCCCGCCCCCACGATGTCGTCGCGGCCCCCGTCGCCCCAGTAGATGATGTTGAGGTAGGCACTCAGGATGCGGTCCTTGTCGTAGTTGCGGTCCAGCTGATACGCGAGCAGCGCTTCCTTGAACTTGCGCTCGGCCGTGCGCGCGCTCTGGAGGTCGGCGAGCAGCGTGTTCTTCACCACCTGCTGGGTGATGCTCGACCCACCTTCCAGATCGTTTTGCAGCAGCCCCTTGAGCAGCCCCCGCGTGATGCCGATGTAATCCACGCCGTGATGCTCGTAGAAGCGGCGGTCCTCGCTGGTGATCACCGCCTTTTGCAGCCACGGGCTGATCTGGCCGAGCTTGAGCAGGTTGCGGTTGGTGCCGCCCGCGCTGCTCAGGCTGGGGGTCAGCGTGCCGATCAGCGTGTTCTGACGGTCGTACACGCGGGTCTGGCCGCTGAATTCCAGCACGTCCAGATCGGTCACGCTGGGCAGGTCGCGCCCCCAGATCCACCACAGGGCCGCCACACCCGCCACCGCCAGCAGCAGCAGCGTCAGCAGCCCCAGGCTCACTCCCCGCAAGAACCTCATCCCCGCCACTCTACCCGGCGCGGGCCGGAGCCGCCCAAACAGGGGTCACGGTCTGGACCGGGAGACAGGGGGCTCATCGCGCCGCAGTCTGCTCTGACTCGCCGCCCGGGGCGTCCGCCATAAGCATGAGCCGGGCGCTAGCATGACCGGCGAACGATCATGACGCCGCACACCACCCCTCCTTCCCCGTCTGCCGACCTCTCCCGCCTGTTCCGGCCAGTGGTGAGGGCCGCCGGACAGGCCATCACCGAGTACCAGATGATCGAGGACGGCGACCGCGTGATGGTCTGCCTGAGCGGCGGCAAGGACAGCTACACACTGCTGGATGTGCTGCTGCACCTGCAAAAGCGGGCGCCGGTGCGCTTTGATCTCGTGGCGGTCAACCTGGACCAGGGCCAGCCGGGGTTCCCCAAACACGTGCTGCCCGACTATCTGGGGGCTCTGGGCGTGGAGCACAGCATTCTGGAGCGCGACACCCACAGCGTGGTCCAGGCCAAGACCCGGCCCGGCCAGACCACCTGCGCGCTGTGCAGCCGCCTGCGCCGGGGCCACCTGTACGCGCACGCCCGGCGGCTGGGAGCCACGAAGATCGCGCTGGGCCACCACCGTGAGGACCTGCTGGAAACGCTGTTCATGAACATGTTCTTCGGCGCCCGGCTCAAGGCCATGGCCCCGCGCCTGACCAGCGACGACGGCAGCAACGTGGTGATTCGTCCGCTGGCCTACGTCGCCGAGGCAGACATCGTGCGTTACGCCAACGCCCGCGCCTTTCCGATCATTCCGTGCACACTGTGCGGCGCTCAGCCCAACCTCCAGCGCGAGGTGGTGGGCCGCATGCTCGCCGACTGGGAGCGTGAGCATCCAGGCCGCCTGAACAACATCCTGCGCTCGCTGGGCCGCGTGACCCCCAGTCACCTGCTGGACCGCGACCTCTTCGACTTCGCCGGGACCGGGGCGGGCGGAGACACGGCCTTTGATAGAGAGGACTTCGCGGAGCGGGAATTTCTGGTGGAGCTAGAAGGCCTGCCGGTGCTGGACTAGCGCGGCAATCCTCACGCCTTCTACTGCCCCTCCAGCACCTCGGCCGCCGCCCGTTCCCCACTCTCGACCGCGCCGTCCATGTAGTTCATCCACACCCGGGCGGTTTCGGCGCCCGCCCAGTGAATCCGGCCCACCGGGGCGCGCAACGCCTCGCCGTGGCCGGTCCACACGCCGGGGCCGAACAGCGCGCCGTAACAGCCGCCGCTGAAGGGTTCGGCGGTCCAGTCGCGCTGCACGGTCTCGGTGGGGGTCAGGGCCTCATCCCCGAACAGGCGGGCCAGGCTGTGCAGGGCGGCCTCCCGGCGCTCGGCCTCGCCCATGTCCATCAGGCCGCGGGCCTCACTTCCCTCGATAAAGCCCAGCAGCACGCCCGGCGACCCCTGCGGCGGGCTGTTGTCAAAGGTCACCGTGACCGGCCCGGTATCGCTGATCGCCATGCCGCTCAGTCCCTGCCCACGCCAGAAGGGCCGCTCATAGACGGCCATGAACTTGATCACCGTGCCCATCGGCAGCCTCTGCTGCAACTGTGCGCGGCGGGCGGGCAGCGGGGGGGCGAAGGGCAGCCCGGAGAGCAGCGTGGGCGGCACAGCGATGATGACGCGCCCGGCACGGTGCGCTCCGGCCGGGGTGTGCAGCGTGACGCCCTCCTTGTCCTGCTCGACGCGGGCCACCGGGGAGTCCAGTCTCACGTCCTCCAGGTCGTCGGCCAGCCGCTGCGCGATTCCGCCCGCGCCGCCCAGCACCCGGTCCTGCAGGGCGTGGCCGCGCGTCAGGGTGTGGCCGTTGATGCCGCCGCCGTGCGCCGTATAGGCCAGGGCGTGCAGCAGGCTCAGCTCGGCGGGGTCGGCGCTGAAGACTGCCCCGGCGTACAGCCGCATCAGCGCACGGACCTGCGGCGTGCAGGCGTTCTTGCCGATCCAGGTGTCGAAGGTCTGCGCGTCCAGCTCGGCAGCGTCCGGGGCGGTCCAGGGAGCCTCCAGCGGAATGGTCCGCGCCAGCGCCTCGAATCTGTGGGACAGCAGCGCGTAGTCGGCCAGCACCAGCGGCGGCAGCGGAGGAATCAGGCCCCGGTAGCGCAGCAGCCTGCCGCCAATCAGCGCCAGATTCTGCCCCTCATCATGGGTCGGGTACACCTCCAGCCCCAACTCCCGGATCAGGGCCATCACATGCGGCTGGTTGGGCCCGACCCACTGCCCGCCCATGTCCACGCTCAGGCCGGTAGCGGGCAAGCGCAGCGTGTGCGTGCGCCCGCCGACCCGCTCCCGGGCTTCCAGCACCCGCACCCGCCGCCCCGCCCCACTCAGCCGCCGCGCCGCCGTCAACCCCGCCAGTCCCGCTCCCACCACGATGACGTCCGGGTTCACGCTGTCTGGAATCATGAATCAGGGTAGCAAGTGCGGGCCGCAAGACAGGGAAACACGTATGGGGGGAGGCCGTGCGCGGAGCCCGCTGCCTCCCCCTGCCCATCGGCCGGCCTCCACCTGTCTACCCTTTCCCCCGGCCCTGCCTCCACCCTCCCCTATGCTCCCCCCATGAGCGCGTCGCGAATTCCAAGCGGGTCAGGGAAGCTCACCTGACAGCCGCCGCGCTGCCCGTGAAGCCTCCCCCGCCCACGCTGCGGGGGCTTTTTTGTTTCACTCCCCGGAGGCCCCACCCATGACCCAGACCCAGGACTTCACCCCCGGAACCATGGACGCGATGGACGTGCTGCGGCTGGCCCTCACCGGCAAGGTGTACGGCGCGGCCATCGAGACGCCCATCAGCGAGGCGCCCGGCCTCAGCGAACGGACCGGCAACCGCGTGCTGCTCAAGCGCGAGGATCAGCAGCCCATCTTTTCTTTCAAGCTGCGCGGGGCGTACAACAAGATGGCCCAGCTCACGGCGGTGGAGCGAGAACGCGGCGTGATCTGCGCCTCGGCGGGCAACCACGCGCAGGGGGTGGCCTTTGCGGCGCAGAAATTGGGGCTGCGGGCGGTGATCGTGATGCCCGCGACGACCCCCGAGATCAAGGTGCAGGCGTGCCGGGCACGCGGGGCCGAGGTGGTGCTGTACGGCGACAGTTTCAGCGACGCGGAATCCCACGCCTACGGACTGCAAAAGGAGCGGGGGCTGACCTTCGTGCATCCCTACGACGATCCGCTGGTGCTCGCCGGCCAGGCCACGGTGGCGCTGGAACTGCTGCGGCAGGTGGCAACGGAGGGCGGGTACACCGTGTTCGTGCCGGTGGGCGGCGGCGGATTGATCGCGGGCGTGGCGAGCGTGATCAAGGCGCTGCGCCCCGACGTGCGGGTGGTGGGCGTGGAACCCGACGACAGCGACGCGATGTACCAGAGCCTGCAGGCGGGTGCGCGGGTGCGGCTGGACTCGGTGGGCATCTTTGTGGACGGGGTGGCCGTCAAGCAGGTGGGGGCCTACACCTTCGACCTGACGCGGCGCTACGTGGACGACTGGGTGCGGGTGGACACCGACGGAGTGTGTGCGGCCATCAAGGACGTGTTCGACGACACGCGGGCCGTGATGGAGCCGGCCGGGGCGCTGGCGGTGGCCGGCCTCAAGAAGTACGCCGCCGAGCATGGGCTGCGGGACGAGACCCTGGTGGCCCTGACCTGCGGCGCCAACGTCAACTTTGACCGTCTGCGCCACGTTTCCGAGCGCGCCGAGATCGGCGAGCAGCGCGAGGCCATCCTCGCGGTCACCATTCCCGAGCGGCCCGGCGCCTTTCGCGAGTTCATCGAGGTGGTCGGTGCCCGCACCATCACCGAGTTCAACTACCGCTACGCGCCGCGCGCCGAGGCGCAGATCTTCGTGGGCGTGCAGCTCTCGCAGGCCTCGCAGCGCGGAGAACTGATGGACACCCTGATCTCGCGCGGCTACTCGGTCACTGACCTGACCGGCGACGAGCTGGCCAAGGTCCACGTGCGCCACATGGTGGGGGGCCGCGCGCCCGAGGCCGAGGGCGAGCGGGTCTACTCGTTTACCTTTCCCGAGCGGCCCGGCGCCCTGCTGGAATTCCTGACCCACCTGCATGGGCGCTGGAACATCAGCCTGTTTCACTACCGCAACCACGGCAGCTCGCACGGGCGGGTGCTGGCCGGCATTCAGGTGCCCGAGGGGGACGGAGCCGACTTCGCCGCCTTTCTGCGCGGCCTGGGCTACCCGGCGAGCGAGATGACCCACAACCCGGCGTACCGGCTGTTCCTAACGTGAATCTCGGCAAGCCACAGCCGTAAGGCCGGCAGGATCACAGAGAAACGCCGGCCCTTTGGAACAGGAAGGACAGCACAGCAAAACGGACGCCCGGAGCATTGCCCGGCATCCGTCTTTGGCGGGGGCTTAGCGGTAGCGCAGCGCTTCCATCACTTCTTCCACCAGTTCCACGGTGTCGCCGCGCCCGGCGGAGGTCGCCACATGGGCCTCCAGGTGACCGCGCAGCACCACCCCACCCGCGCCGCTGAGCGCTCCCTGCACCGCCTTGATCTGCCGCAGCACATCCACGCAGTACGCCTCGGGATCGTCCAGCATGCGCACGATGCTGTCCAGATGCCCGCGCGCGATGCTCAGGCGGCGGCTGGCCCGCCGGCGGGCGTCCTCGGGCATGCACAGCTTGCCCTGGGGGGTGCAGTGGGGCGCGGGCGCTTCGCTCAACCGGCAACCCGGGCCGCGTAGCCTTCCTCGGCCACGGCCGTGATCATGGCCCCGGCGTCGGCGTCGCCGTGAACGGTAGCCTTGCCCTCCGTGAGGTCCACCTGCACCTCGTGAACCCCCGTGACATTCCTCAGGGCCTGCTCCACGGCCTTCACGCAGTGCCCGCAGGTCATGCCCTCGACTTTCAGTTCGGTGATCATGGTATTGGTCATGGGAGAAGTATAGACCCCCGGGGGGAGGGCTTCAAGATTCCGGCATGTCGAAGAAATTGAGAAGCCAGACAAACTCTTCATGACCACTTCATTTTCGGAGGTATGGGACGGGGATTTGGATGTAGGTGCCTCCTCCACCTTCAGCATCCCCCCAGGGGGGATAGGGCTCAGACACGGCGACGAAAACCCTCACCCTGGGTGCCGGTGGGCTGCCCTGTGCCGCCTGCGGGAGCCGGATAGAACGCGGGCTGAAGCGGGTCGAAGACGTACAGGAGGCCGCCTGAGCCCTGCATTCTGGCGGCCGCTACAGCAGGCGGCACTCCACGGCCTTCAGCACGGCGCGGGTGCGGTCGCGGACGCCCATCTTGGACAGGATGTTGGATACGTAGCCCTTGATGGTGCCCTCGGTGGTGGTGATCAGCCCGGCGATCTCCCGGTTGCTGAATCCGCCTGCCATCAGGCGCAGAACCTCCTGTTCACGGCCCGTCAGGGTAATGGAGTCCGCCAGGTCCTCCTCGCGCCCGGGCCGCCACTCGTCCAGGCCGCGCTGAAGCTGATCGGTCAGGGTCGGCTGAAGCCAGCGCCCCCCGCCCGCAACGGTGCGGATGGCCTGCAGCAGCACGGGCAAGGAGACGTCCTTGAGCAGGTAGCCCCGGGCGCCCAGCCCCACCGCCGAGAGCAGCAGTTCCTCGTCGTCGAAGGTGGTCAGGATCAGGGTGGGCACCGGCGCGTGGCCCTGGGTGCGCGCCTGCTCGCCCAGCGCCCGCAGCACGCCCAGGCCGTCCAGCCGGGGCATGCGGTAATCCAGCAGCAGCACGTCTGGCCGGGCCTCCGGCACAGTCGTCAGGGCCTGCTCGCCGTTCTCGGCCTCCGCGACCACGGTCATGTCTCCGGCCAGGGCGAGCATGCTGCACAGGCCCTGACGCACCAGGGTCTGGTCCTCAACGATGCAGATCCGGATCATGGAGCGCCTCCTGTGGCGTGAGGGACGGTGGCGTGGGGAGAGGAGCCGGGCAGCGGCAGGCGGGCGAACAGTTCCAGCGGCTCGCCGGGCCGCACCCGCACCTCCAGGCTTCCCCCGACGCTTTCCAGACGTTCGCGCATGCCGGTCAGGCCACAGCCGGGGGTGAAGTGCCGCGCAACGTGGCCGTCATCGCGGGCATGCAGGGTCAGCTGCCTTGCCCCGCTGCTGTCCGGGCCACCGCCGAATGTCAGCCACACCTGCCGCGCTCCGGCGTGGCGCAGGGCGTTGGTCAGGATTTCCTGCACGGTTCGCAGCAGCACCTGTGACTGCACGGGACACGGCACGCTGAAGCCGGACGGAAAGGTCAGATGCACCGGCACAGACACGGTCTGACTCAGCGCCTCGATCTCGGCGCGGACGTCGCAGGTGGCTGTTTCCCGCATGCCGCGCACGGCGGCCCGCACGTCGCCCAGCAGCATGCGGGCCAGCTCGGCAGCCTGCTCTACCGGCGGTCGGGCCGCCCCCGGCAGATCCCGGTGCAGGGCGACCTGCAGGTTCATGCCCAGCGCGGTCAGGTGGTGGCCCATCAGGTCGTGCAGCTCACGGGAGATCTGCAGGCGCTCGGCCTGCCGGCTGGCCTGGCCCAGCAGGGCGCGGGTGGCGCGCAGTTCCGCCACCACCGCGGCCAGCTGCTGCCGGGCCTGGATCTCGCGCACGGCGGTCTGCCCGGTGGTCACGGCGAACAGCTGAAAACACAGGTAGCCGGTGCCGTACGACCAAGCGTCCGAGACACTCCAGTAGCTCAGAAACACGCTCAGCAGCGCTACGGTCTGTGCGCCCACCCACACCAGTGCCCAGCGAACGGGCACGAGAATGCCCACCTGCGCAGCGGTCAGCAGCAGCAGGCCGGCCAGCACGCTGTTGCCGTCCAGCAACTGGTTGGCCTGCAGCGCCAGCACCGATTCCAGCGCCACCAGTTGCAGCGCCCGCCGCCGCCACCTGGGCCGGTCCTGCACCACGGTCACCGTCAGAAACGCGGCCAGGAATCCCAGCATGGCCGCGCCCCACGGCAGCAGTTCCTCGGGGGTCAGGCCCTCACGGCTGGGGGGAGCCAGTAGTGAGTTGGCGGCCAGGGCAGTCCACAGCAGAATTCCGGTCCAGCCCATGCCACGCCGGAGTTCGGTCAAAGAGGGATCGGAGGTTCCCAGAGACGGCGCACCGGGAAACAGCGGCCCGCGCCGATGTGCTGGGGAACCGGGGGAAGACGCCGGCGGAGGAAGCAAAACCGTCATGGGTGGCCTCGGCAGAGGGAAGTGGACAGGCGGCGCGGCTGAAGACGGGAAAGCGGAAGAACGCTGGGTTGCGGTGGTGGACTCCCTGACTGTAAGCGCCGCGTTTCCCCGTGGAGGCCTGTCTGCACCCGGTTCAAGTCGAGCGGCGGGGCAGCGAGGCAGGCCGCATGCCGGACAGCTTCTGAGCAGATGCGGTCCTCCCGGACCCACAGCAGGGCCGGGTCACCTTCTCCATGCCCGGCTTCGCTGCTGTTTGGGGGCCAACCAACCACCTGCCCCGCTATGCCTCATTCCAGACACAGAACGGCGTCAGCGGCCAGAAGGGATGCCGGGTCGGCCTAGCGGTGCCACTTGGCCCAGCCGAAATCGCGGACCACCACGTAGTACGCCGTGGCGGCGGCGTTGCAGGCGGGGCGGCTCCAGAAGCTCTTGGCGCTGCACAGGCCCTGCATGTTGTTCAGGAAGGCCAGATCGGTTCTGGATTTGTTGTAGGGCCAGTACGCAATGGCAGTCAGCTTGGGCAGGTTGCGGTAGCCGAAGTCATGCACATTGCACGCGCTCCGGAAAAAGTCGCTGTAGCCCAGGCCCAGGCCCTTGGGAGCGCTGCAGCCGTCGTAGTTCCAGTCCAGGCCGCTGTAATCGGGCGATCGCCGCTCGGCGGCGTAGTGGCTGATGCTGCCCCACGCCACTCCCTGGGCGTAACCCGCCTTGCCGGTGGCCTGGGCGCTCAGACCCGGCTGCCCCGCCTGCAGGGCCAGCGCCTCGACATTCAGCCCCGGGTTGGGCAGTCCGTAGGCTTCCTGCAGGGCCTGCAACATCAGCGGCTCTTGGGCATAGGTTTGCAGGATGGCCTGGCTCTCGGCGTCCTGCAGTTCGGGGCGCTGGGCGAACCCCGCAATCTGCTCGGCGACCGAGGGGACGGTGCCCTGCGTCCCAGCAGCCTGCGGCGTGGGCGGGGTGCCTCCATTGCCGGGGGCTCCGCAGGAAGTCAGGGCCAGTGCGCCCAGCAGCAGAAATCCGAGTCCGTGGGTCCTGGTGGGAAGGGTCATGGTGAAACCTCCTGGCCGCCTCCGGGGAGGCCGGCGTCCTTTCCGGGCGGGCGCGAAAAGGTCTGTGGGCGAAGTCGGGCAGCCTCCTGCCGTCCGGGAAGCGCCGCTGGGACGCGTCCGGGAAGGGCGGGAAAGAACCGGGCTGTGGACCTGTCCCCAGCTTAGGGAGGACCGCTCCGGCTGCCCACTGCCAGAAGACAGTGCCCACATGGACCGGCCTTGAGCGTGATCTCATGCGGGCCTCAAAAAGGCTGAGCCGCGCCGGATGGTGGTTCCGGACCAGCGCGGCGAACGGTCCAGCATAGACTCTGGGGATGATCTGTCTCCCCTGTTCAGGACTGGACGTCCGTTTTGCTTTCGCCTATACTTCGGCGGGGTTGTTATGTTACTAGCAGAAATTATCAGTGTGGGCACGGAGCTGCTGTTCGGCGAGATCGTCGACAGCAACGCCGCCTTTCTGGCCCGCGAGCTGGGAGGGCGGGGCGTCACGCTGCACCGCAAAACCGTGCTGGGCGACAACCTGGGACGCGTCACCGAGGCCGTACAGCTGGCCCTGTCGCGCGCCGATCTGGTGATCCTGGGCGGTGGCCTGGGCCCCACCGACGACGACCTGACCCGCGAGGCGATTGCCGCCGCGCTGGAAGAGGAACCCGCCGAGGACCCGGCGCTGCTTGCGTGGCTTGAAGGGCTGTATACCTCGCGCGGCCGGGAGATGCCACAGGTGAACCGCAAGCAGGCGTGGCTGATTCCCAGCGCCGAGGCCCTGCCCAATCCGGTGGGTACCGCGCCGGGATGGTTCGTGAGGACGAACGGCAAATACGTCGTCGCCCTGCCCGGCCCCCCGCGCGAGATGACACGCATGTGGCGCGAGCAGGTGCTGCCCCGGCTGCCGCTGCCGACCCGGGCGCTGGTCTCCACGACCGTCCACACCCAGGGCATCGGCGAGAGCAATGTGGCCGAGTTGCTGACTCCGTGGACCGGGCAGGCCAATCCCAGCGTCGCCACCTACGCCCGCAAGACCGGCGTGGATGTGCGCGTGGCGGCCAGCGCCGACACCGAAGCGGCGGCGCGCGCGCTGCTCGCTCCGGTGCTGGAACAGGTCCGCGCGCGGCTCTCGCGCTGGACCTGGGGTGAGGATGCCCAGACCCTGGCCGGTGCCCTGGGCGCGGCGCTGCGGGGCCGGACCCTGGGCGTGATCGAGGCGGGCAGTGCGGGCAACCTGTGCGGACTCCTGGCCGACGAACCCGCCTTTCTGGACGCCGCCGTCACGGTGGACCACGCCCGGTTGATCACGCTGGGCCTGACCCCCGTGACCCTGCGCGACGCCGGACTGGTCAGCGAGGCCGCCGCGCTGGAACTGGCTGCCGGAGCGCGCGAACACCTGGGAGCCGAGATCGGGCTGGCCGTGGTGGTGGGCGTGGCGGGCGAGCAGGCCGGACAGGCCTACGCGGCCATCGATGCCGGCGAGTGGCAAAAGGCGGTCGGCATCAACTGGCCGGGCGACGCCGATCAGGTGCGTGAACGCGCCGCGGTCACCGCGCTGGCCCTGGCCTACCGCACGCTCCGGCCCGGCGGGGTGCTGGCATGAAGATCAAACGGCACAGCAAACAGAAGGTGGCTTCCGGGCAGCCGGAACAGCGGCCCCGGCCCGTTCCTGAGGACACCTCCGGCCTGCCGGCCATTCCGGCGCTCGCTCCGGCCGCCGCACCGAAAGCGCCGGAGGGCCGCAGGCCCCGGGAGCGCACCCCCCGGCAGGGCGACCCGGCCCCGAGACAACGGGATCAGGAAGCGTCCCGGGACCGCCGCGCTCCAGCGGGCGGCCGCAATCCCGGACGGGAACCGGGCCGGGGCCGCTCCCCCGCTCCCGCCGAACACGTCCCCACCACCGGACGGGTGTTCTATGCGCTCAAGGTGCCCACCAGCGTCTCGGGGCGGCTCGTGGAGGCGCAGCGGCAGCTCAAGGGCAACTGGCGGACCGTCAAGGGCGATCAGATGCACGTCACGCTGTGTTACCTGCCGGCCGTGCCGCTGGCGCGGGTCCCCGAACTCAAGGCGCTGGGCGTGCGGCTGATGTCGGGGCTGGAGCCCATGAACGTGCGCGTGCGCGGCACCGGTTACTTTCCCAACGAGGGCAGTCCGCGCGTGTGGTTCGTGAAGGTCGAGGCCGAGGGCCTGAACGAACTCGCCGCCGCCCTGCGGGCCGGAGTTCAGGAACTGGGCCTGGAAACCGAGGAGCAGCCCTTCAAGGCCCACATCACCCTGGCCCGCAAGAAGGGTCCGGCGCCGCGCGTGCCGCCCATGACCTTTGAGCTGGGCTGGACGGCGAACGGCGGCACCCTGCAACGTTCTCACCTGCAAAAAACTGGTCCCATCTACGAAACCCTCAGCGCCTTCCGTTTCCGCAGCGACGCGGGCCAGCCCGCTCCCCCGGGCGGGGCCTCCCACGACACCGCTTCCACCTCTACCTCTCCTCCTTCTTCCACCGACCCCCACCCGCTCGCCATCTCTCCCGATCCGGATCCACAGGAGCCATCATGAGCAAGGACAACCCGAAAGAAATCACCGCCGCCCCCAGCGACAACAAGGAGCGCCAGAAGGCCATCGACACGGCCATGAGCCAGATCGAGAAGGCTTTTGGCAAGGGCAGCATCATGAAGCTGGGCGCCGAGAGCAAGCTCGACGTGCAGGTCGTGTCCACCGGCAGCCTGAGCCTGGACCTCGCGCTGGGCGTGGGCGGCATTCCGCGCGGGCGCGTGACCGAGATCTACGGCCCCGAGTCGGGCGGCAAGACCACCCTGGCCCTGAGCATCATCGCGCAGGCCCAGAAGGCGGGCGGCACCTGCGCGTTTATCGACGCCGAGCACGCGCTGGACCCGGTGTACGCCCGAGCGCTGGGCTGCAACACCGACGAACTGCTGGTCTCGCAGCCCGACAACGGTGAGCAGGCGCTGGAAATCATGGAGCTGCTGGTGCGCAGCGGCGCCATTGACGTGGTGGTCGTGGACAGCGTGGCTGCACTGACCCCCCGCGCCGAGATCGAGGGCGAGATGGGCGACAGCCTGCCGGGGTTGCAGGCCCGCTTGATGTCGCAGGCCCTGCGCAAGCTGACCGCCATCCTGTCCAAGACCGGCACCGCCGCCATCTTCATCAACCAGGTGCGCGAGAAGATCGGCGTGATGTACGGCAATCCCGAGACCACCACCGGCGGGCGGGCGCTGAAATTCTATTCCAGCGTGCGCCTGGACGTCCGCAAGATCGGTCAGCCCATCAAGGTCGGCAACGACGCGGTGGCGAACACCGTGAAGGTCAAGACCGTCAAGAACAAGGTCGCCGCGCCCTTCAAGGAAGTCGAGCTGGCCCTGGTGTACGGCAAGGGCTTTGACCAGCTCAGCGACCTCGTGACGCTGGCCGCCGACATGGACATCATCAAGAAGGCCGGCAGCTTCTACAGCTACGGCGATGAGCGCATCGGCCAGGGCAAGGAAAAGGCCATCGCCTACATCGCCGAGCGCCCCGAGATGGAGCAGGAGATCCGCAACCGCGTGCTCGCGAGCATCAAGAGCGGCGGCGCCTCCGAACTCGCCGCGGCGCCGGCCCCGGCCCCCATCACGGCCCTCGCGGAATAAACCTTCTGCCGGTTCCTTACTCCCCATTCCCCTGCCGTTCAGCGGCGGGGGCTGACGGCCTGACACAAAGTATGAGAAAGCGTCCCCGGTAGGGGACACTTTCTGTTTGTGACAACCGAAAATGCCACCG